>JAGLQM010000099.1 GCA_023136815.1 Thermoplasmata archaeon | reverse complement strand
CACGAGATGAGTGTGGAATGCCAGGAATGCGGCATTGAGATAAAACCAGATATGGCAAATTGCATCAACTGTGGAGCTGACTTTACAGATGATGAACAATACATGGAAGATGAGTACCCTGCAGAGGAATCTTACGAAGAACCGGCAGCAGTTGAGATGCCAGTCCAGGAAGTTTATGAGGACGAATTGGAACTTTCAGATGAATTTGATGAATCACTTTCTGAAGAAGAGGTAGCTGATCAAGTACCTGGGGAAGAATTTCCAGAACCAACTATTCCAACGGATTCACAAGAACCCGAGGAACCGATTTCCATGCTCCCCCTGGAAATTGGCACAGAACTGCCTACTGAACATGAAGAACATAAACAATGCTCTGGCTGTGGAATTTTCGTTGACTTGAAGGAGAGTATATGCCCAGTATGTGATACTGAATTTGATGTAGTTGACCCCTCTGTGCCAGACGAGGAAATCGAGATACAGAGCGAGGAAGATGAGCTTTCTGGCTTCGGCGTTGAGGTCGAACCGGACTCGGATGTGATAGAGTCCGAAGAGACCCCTGATGAAATCACAGTTCCGGAAGAAGGTACTGACCATGTAGAGTGCCCATCTTGCGGTGCTGATGTGGAAGCAGGAACCGCATCCTGTCCAGTTTGTGAGTATCCGCTGGACAGTTAACTTTGACAGACATAATTATGATGTTAATGTCAAATTTGCGATGAAAATGGTTCACTAAACAAAGTCTGTTTGTCGAATAAATATTATAGTTTCCAGTTTATTTCATCTAATTCTAGTATATGGGAGGCTCATCATATTCTCCGAATATCTCTCTGAGAACATTGCATGTTTCACCCAATGTAGCATGCGCCTTAACAGCTTCAAGTATACAGGGCATCATGTTCTCCTCGCCCTCGGCAGCCTTTCTGAGTCTTTCCAGTGCTTGAGTGTATTTTGATTGGTCTCGACCGTTTCTGAGCTTATTCAGGCGTTCCAGCTGCTTTCTCTCACCCTCTGGATCCATCTTCAGTATGGGGATATCAATATCTTCTTCCTCTGTGAACTCATTGGCCCCTACCATTATGCGCTTTTTTGTTTCAATCTCGTTCTGATACTTGAAACTGGCATTGGCGATTTCTTGCTGGAAGAATCCTTTTTCAATGGCTTTCAACACTCCACCCAGTGATTCCACTTTATCAAAGTATTTGTATGTCTCATCCTCCATGAAATCGGTCATGTATTCCACAAAATACGAACCAGCCAGCGGGTCAATGGTATTTGTTACGCCACTTTCATGTCCTATAATTTGCTGGGTACGCAGGGCAATCTTCACGGCTTTTTCTGAAGGCAAGGCCAGTGCCTCATCCATTGAGTTTGTGTGAAGGGATTGTGTACCGCCCATTACTGCTGCCAAAGCTTGAAT
Source organism: Thermoplasmata archaeon (assembly GCA_023136815.1). Classification (GTDB taxonomy): domain Archaea; phylum Thermoplasmatota; class Thermoplasmata; order SG8-5; family SG8-5; genus JAGLQM01. The sequence goes on along the minus strand of JAGLQM010000099.1, from coordinate 2,348 downwards.
TGTAGTTCTGATGATATTATTCTCCGGCTGCTGTGCTGTCAGACTGCAACCTGCCGTTTGTGTATGAAACCGCAGCCACATGCTTCGGTCCTTTTTTGCGCCGCGCTTTTTCATCTCATGAGCCCAGATACGCCTGGCTGCCCGATATTTCGCAATTTCCTCAAACAGATCATTATGTGCATTGAAGAAGAAACTCAATCTGGGTGCGAAATCATCGAGATCAAGGCCGCGTTCCATTGCTGCATCAACATAGGCCAGTCCGTCTCCAAGCGTAAAGGCTAATTCCTGAACTGCAGTTGAACCAGCCTCCCGGATATGATAGCCTGAAATGCTGATTGTGTTCCATTGCGGCAATTCCTTTGTGCCGTATTCAAATGTATCGATTATGAGTCTCATACTTGGTTCAGGAGGAAATATCCAGCTCTTCTGAGCGATATATTCTTTCAAAATATCATTCTGGATTGTGCCTCTTAGTTGATTCTTTTGTGCACCCTGATTCTCAGCCGCAGCGATGTAGAATGCCCAGACAACTGCCGCAGGACCGTTAATTGTCATGGATGTGCTTACATCCTTCATTGATATGCCATCAAATAATATTTTCATATCTTCCAGCGATGAAATTGCAACCCCACACTTACCGAACTCTCCCAGAGCCAGTTTGTCATCCGAGTCCCTTCCGTAAAGGGTCGGATAGTCAAATGCAGTAGATAATCCGGTCTCACCGTGTCCAATTAGAAATTTGAATCTTTGATTTGTCTCTTCAGCAGTACCGAATCCGGCAAACTGGCGCATTGTCCACAGGCGGCCCCGGTGCATTGTTGGCTGAACTCCTCTGGTGAAAGGATACTGGCCTGGAAAGTTCAGCTTCTCAAGATAATCAAAATCGGCAATATTCTCAGGTCCATATACCCTGTCAATTGGAACACTGGAAGTGGTTAAGAACTTATCAAGTCTTTCTTTCCTGCCTGCCAGGGTGTTTTGCTCCCATTCCTTCTTGGCCTGTTTTATTTTATCATCGGACACGGTCATACCTCATGAGCTTGAATTAGACGATTATCGCTTAAGCTAGATAAATGCTTTTGGTTAATAGAGTTTCGCTGGCCAATTAATACACTTTGAAAACAGATAGTCCATACCCAACACCACTGAAGGTAATCTCATCTCCGTGGCTGACAACAGGTGCATAAACTTGAATTATCATGCCAGTTTCAAATGCTGTGTCATTGTCATATATCATGGTCCATTCACCTAGGGTATAAGATGCTGCCAGAGTTCCATTTGGATAATAGACTGTTGCATTGGCTGGCCCCGGTGCATATTCATGTGTATATGAAATCAAGGTTCCATGAACCAAAGAAGTGGTGGGTGCAATAGCGATGAGAATGGTGACTGCTGATGTATTTCTGTCTTGTTGATTAAGCCCCATTGGAATCTCATTGGATGGAGGTGTTGTATCATTCATACCCAAGACCATAACATACAGCACACTGGCTAAAATAACAGTAATGGACACCATCAATATTGTAGCAATAACCGGGGATACTGCATCTTCCTTCCATTTGAGTTTCACAATTCACTCCTCCTAATTAAGTAGCAATAAGATTGATTGATATTTAATATTTTTTACCTGGATATGTACATAGCAAAAATTCTTTTCAGAAATTAATAATAAAAATAAAAGAAGAGTTGGGGTTCAGAAGAACCCCATTCTTTGTTAAACTTATACGTTGTACTCGGTTGTTCCGAAGTAGCCTTCACTTGAGCTCATGGTCAGTGTGTCGCCACTTGATACTGCACCGGAAGTGATCATTATTTTCATTCCAGAGTTGTATTCAACTGTGTCTGCGGTTCCGCCTGTTGCATATACCCATCCTGTTGCGGAAGTCCACCATGCGACTTCTATTCCACCTGCATCATATACTGTAGCGTTGGTTACTGCTCCTACTGCATTGTCATGTGTGAAGGAAAACTGTGTTCCATCAACCATGGCTCCGTCAGGGGCACTTGCAACCAATACTGTGAAGGTTGTTGTTGTTCTACCTGCATCGCTCAGACCGAGTGGTGAAGCAATATCGTCAACGTCTCCCATGCCTATGACCATAACATAGAGCACAGCAGCCAATACCACAGTAATAGCAACCATCAAAATGGTAGCAATAACTGGAGACACTGCGTCATCTCTCTTTTTATATACTTTTCTCATGTTTTGTCCTCCTGTAGGTTATTCTTCCCTACAATTCATGGAGTTAGCTAATCAGTATATATACTTTTCGGTAAAAAATTCGACTTGTAGTACTTGCTGAATCGACAATTGCCGAATCAACCAACGCTCTTGGCTGATATTCCCT
>JAGLQM010000098.1 GCA_023136815.1 Thermoplasmata archaeon | reverse complement strand
TATTCTAAAGTCTCAAAAGTTAAGTATTCAACTATAAACTGATTCATAATAGTGAGTCTGGCGGGACATGTTCAATAAAATGAGTTAGGCAGGGCAATAATCCGGGAGTCTGAAAATTCAGCTAAATTAGCAATGAACAAGATAATGTTTATAATCAATAATAGCATTCACCGTTCAAGAGAAACCTATGGGGCAATCGAGAATAATCTAAATAAATAAGTTTGGAATTGTTAGATAGAGGCCTAATTGAAATAATTAGGAGGAATCGAGAACCCACAGGGTTTGAAATATGCCTTTAAAAAAAGGCAGTGTCAAGAACATGATAAGGTTCGAGATGTCCATATTTCGGAGTAATAGGAGGTAATAAAATGGCAGATGAAAGAATTCAAACATTTATCAAGGGCCTGGACGAGAACATGGAAGGAGGGGTTCCAAAAGGTTCTATTGTCCTTATGACCGGAATGCCTGGCAGCATGAAGTCCTCGGTTGGATGGAACATAATATACAAAAACGCCAAGCACAATGACATGAAAGGAATCTACATTTCACTGGAACAGAGCCGTGACAGTCTCATGGAGCAGATGGACAGGCTGGGAATGCCAATCATCGACCTGGAGAGCAAGTTCAATGTTGTGGATATTGGCTATCTCAGGCTCAACGCAGATGCCATGGACTATGGAGATAGCTGGTCCAGCGTTTTCCGCATGTACGCAGAAAATATGAAAGAATCTCAGGGATATGAGATTTTGGTCATTGATTCCCTGGCAGCATTGGAGGTACTGACAGACGTGAAAAATAAGCGCGCTGAGCTGTTCCATTTATTCGGTTGGCTCAAGGAACTGGGGGTAACTACCTTCATAATCTCGGAGGCGACAACCAATCAGGATATTGTTAGAGATGAAGACTTCCTGGCTGACGGGGTTATTAATCTTGATTTGAGAAGAGAGGGTGACAGCGTTAATCTTTACCTGTGCGTGACCAAGATGAGAAAGACCAATCACAAGCGAGCATACAACCCGCTGATATTCGATGCCAATGGATTCGAGATAATTACAGATTAGGCAGGAAAAACCAGTATCTCTCTTATCTTTGTTATCTAAGCTCATAGCTAACATGTTCAGTGAGGCGCAGATTTGACAAAGACAATGAAGGTATTTAAATGCTGAATTTGGGTCAAATCATAAACCTTTTTGTCAAACTTGGACACATCGAAAACTAAAATCTCCTCATCTCACCTGGAATTATTAGCCAGAACTGCATATATCTGGGGTAAAATAGGCTGCTGCACACTGTCGGATCATGTGTGCAGCAACCCGTGCGTGTAATTTTGTTTGAACCACCATTGCTGGCAGTTATTACCAAACTATCAGTTATCTTAACTGTATAATCTAGTGATTAAGTGGGAAACTCCACGCAATCTCTGATCTCTCATTGTACTCACAAATCTGATACATCTGCTTGTCATATATGTGTTCCGAAGATGTATCTGATGGTGCATTGATATGCACCTTTGGCAATTTCAGCTGCTTGAGTTTAAACATAGGACTTTTCACACTCCTCCACGTAGCTGAGGACATCGTACTCAGCAAAGTCGTAGATTCTGTTCTCATTGGCCATGTGTGTCACATGTGCCATTCCATCCATCTCGTGGATTAGTTGTACCATCTCCGAAATATCTTCTCCGCGGTTGTACATTTCGAAGGCCAGATCCCTGAGGTCCTGTACCGTGTGATATCTCATCCAATCTATCATGTCCCTGTCAATTCCTCGCAGGGCTCTTTTGTTTCCATTTTTCATTGATATATATTCTACCATAGTGCATCCCTTCCGACGTATCATCGGTATTTGTCTGACATTTGTCAGCTCTCAACCATACATTGGTTCGGCACTATATAAGCCTTTCGTCACCTTCAATTTTTAGCTGCCAGCACTTCTTTTCAAAGTATTTTTACAGCATTAATTTGCTAAAGTTAATCGTCAGACACTTTGTCGCACAAACGTCTGCCAGCATGCAAAGATTTTAAATTGATAATTATATTTACCATGCATTAATTACATGATAGACACGGGATGCATGATAAAATCAAATCCTGGGAAGGAGTTAGAGGTGGCCACATGAACTTTTTGGATTCTATGAGCAAGGAGAAGAGACTTTATAGCAAGGTAAAGAAGCAGATAGGCAAGGCCAAGCAGCATCAGGAACGTGGTCAGGCTTCTCAAGCCCTGGAGGAATATCAGAAGGCCTTCCAGTCACTCAATGAGGGAAAAGGAATTGTGGCAAACCAGAAGCGGGATTTCGCAGTTCTTTATGACGTAATTGGCTCTGGTTTATTGGCACTGGACAGGGAGGTTGATGGAATAAAATGCATCGACAGGGCTCTGACTCTGGATCCAAATAATGTCAAGGCTATTGTCCAGAAGGGAAATTACCTGGACCGACAGGGACAATCTGCCCAGGCACTCGAGCAGTTCGATACTGCCATCGCCCTGGAGCCAGGCAGCAAGTCTGCATGGGCCAACAAGGGCATGGTACTTACCAGCATGGGAAAGGAGATGGAGGCCATTGGTGCCTATAACAGGATTCTGGAAATGGATGAACTGGCCATAGAATATTATGACAGGATTCTGGACCTTGCTCCAAATGATGCAAATATTCACAAACGGATGGGTGTTGCACTGAACAAGCTGGAACGTTATGATGATGCAATCCAGGTGTTTAACAAGGCATTGGATCTAAACCCCAACTTTATAGAGGCCAGGGTGGATTTAGGGCTTGCCCAGGCACTTCTTGAGCACCATGAGGAAGCAATAGTAACCTTCGACAAGGCACTGCAACTTCGGAAGGATGACCCTTTCATCTGGGAGCAAATGGGCCACAGCCAATACAAACTGAAACATTACAGAGAATCAGCAAATAATTACACTGAATCACTTCGCCTTCATTCCGATAACGTAAAAATCTGGATAATGAAAGGAATGAGCCTGCACATGGCCGAGGATTATGACGGTGCATGCGGCAGTTACGACATGGCACTGACACTGGATGCTAGCAATATGGCTGCACTTGTGAATAAACGGCATAGCCTGAAGAAATTGGGCCGCCATTGTGATATAATCGAAATTGCTGACAAGACACTAGATATAGTACCCAATGACCGAAATACTCTTCTGGACAAGGCCAGAGCATTGGGTATCCTTGATGAACACGAGAAGGCTCTGATTAATCTGGATATTGCCCTGAATCTGAATCCAAGAGACTTGGAATTGCTTGTAGAGAAGAAAGAAGCATTGAAACACCTGGCCCGGCATGATGCAGTTGACAAGGTCTGCAATAAGATTTTGCACATAGAGCACAAGAATATTGAAGCACTTTATGACAAATCCTCTGCATTGTTCGCCCTTCAGAAATATGAACCTGCGATTCATTCCCTTGGCAGGCTGCTTTCCATTGACCCGGAATATTTACTGGCACTTGTGAAAAAGCGTGAATGTATGAAGATGCTTGGCAAACATCTGGAGATTGTCAAGGCAGCAGATGAACTGCTGAAATTTCAGCCAGAAGATAAAGATACGCTCATGGACAAGGCGGTTGCTTTGTTCAATATTCCCAAATATCAGGATTCAGTGAAGGTTCTTGAAACATATCTGGCCATTTACAATGATGATGCAGTGGGCTGGAACCTCAAGGGACATGCACTTGCCCGTCAGAACCTTCACCTGGAGGCAGTCGAATCCTATGACAAGGCAATAGCAATCCAGCCAGAGCAGAAGACAT
>JAGLQM010000097.1 GCA_023136815.1 Thermoplasmata archaeon | reverse complement strand
TAATTTGGTTTAAATGTCAAATTTGGGATATATCATATAATGACTCTTAGATTGTCATCAAGGCTATTGTCTGAATTATATGTAAAAATGACTCCGCCAGGTATTATACAAATCCTTCTAAAGTCTTCTGAAAACGTCTTTTTTCACCCGGGATATTAACCGGATACTCACTGGAAACACAACCAAGACAAAGATCCTCCTTCTCCATATTAAGTGCCTCGACCAAACCGTCAATGGAAATGTAAGCCAGGCTATCTGCATTGATCTCCTTGCAAATATCATCCACCCCTCTTCCGTCAGTAGCAATGAATTGATTACGGGCAGTCATATCAATACCCAGATAACAGGGTGCAATGAGTGGTGGTGAACCAATTCTAACATGAACCTCGGTAGCACCTCCATTGCGAAGTAATTTCACAATCCGTCTCATTGTGGTTCCACGAACAATGGAATCATCAACAATAATAACGCGTTTGCCTTCCACAACTGCCCGAACAGGGTTTATTTTCTCCCTGATGCTGATATCCCTGGCATCCTGGTTTGGCATGATAAAAGTTCGATGAACATACCTGTTCTTCATTAAACCTTCATTCATCTTGATTCCTGAACCCAGGGAGAATCCATAGGCATGACCCCTTCCTGAATCCGGTATTGGCATAACCACATCAGCAACTACCGGAGATTCTTTGGCCAATCTCCAGCCAATACGCTTTCTGGCCTCATAAACGCTGACCTTGTCTATTATGGAATCTGCCCTGGCAAAGTAAACCCACTCAAAGAAGCAGTGAGCCCTGTTCATTGCAGGTCCTATATTATATGATTTGAAGCCGTCCTTGGTTATTTCAACTGCTTCACCAGGCATGACGTCCCGGAAGAACTCAGCATCTATAACATCCAGTGCAACGGATTCCGATGCGGCGATATAACCGCTGCCGTCATTGAATTTACCCAGACACAATGGACGGAGACCATATGGGTCCCTGAGTGCAAAGACCCGATCATTTATCATGAGGACAAAAGCATAGGAACCGATTAGTTCCTTAGATACATTTTTGATTGCTTTGGGAATAGAATCTGTCGATCGGATTTCATCAGCCAGCATCATAATTACTGCCTCTTCCTCTGACTCATGAACAAAATGCATGCCTGCTTTTTTCAGTTTTTCAACTAATTGCTTGGAATTAACAAGTATTCCATTATGGGCAATGGCTATATCGCCCACACTTGTTTTAAGAACTTGGGGCTGGGCATTTTCCGGTTTTGATACCTTGATGGAATAATAAACATGTCCAATTCCAACATTGCCTGACAGCGTTTCCATATCCTCCGGGCAAAAAACATCCGCAACAAGGCCAGTTCCTTTCTTGATATTCAATTCATTTTTAAAGGTTGCAATACCACTGGCTTCCTGTCCCCTGTGCTGAAGTGCTCTCAAGCCATAATATATGTAAGATGAAACATCCTTCTCTCCATACATGGCAATGACACCGCAGGCATCCTTTGGTTTGTCTGCCTGTTGCATGGCATTCTGTTTCAGGGAATCACCTCAATGATTTTTGGCCCAATTGTAGTTTCTCAACTTTGCAGTTGAACCGAATCCACATGATGCACACGCCTTCTTTCTAACATGATATGAGTGATTTCCACATCTCCTGCATCTTATGTGTGTTTTTCCAGATGACCTTTTACCCATTGAAGGTGTGCCCTTGCTCATTCATTCACGCTCCTATGGTGAAATATAAATTACGTTGTCTCCTCTTACAATAGCTAAATCAAGCTTCCTTACTACTTTTCCACCAGCCATTTCCTCAGCGTTCTTGAGGACTATGTTCATGTGGGGATCGAAGCCGTCAAGGGTTCCTCTGAATCCCTTGTTTCCCTTGAGCTCAACCATTACAGAATTGTTCAGATTCTTGCTCAACATTGATAGCGGTTTTACTGTGTTAACCATATTGACCACATCAGGCAATAACTGATTCAATACTTAAAACTATTCCTTTTGAGACCACTGGACATAGAGTTATCGAGGATAAATATTTCAGAGAATTATGTTTCATAGGACGTTGCCCTTAAATTACCCAAAAACAGCATGATTGGTGGATTTCAAAGTTATAAATTAGAAATTTTCAATCTTATTCTTTACTTCTATCGATTTAACACGAATCGGTTTGATTCTTAGGGACAACGTATTTTCATAGCAAAGATATAAATATAACAAGCATTGGTATAACCCTGCAGAAAATCAAAAAATATCAACCTTCAAATTGCATCATAAAAATATCATATCAGAATCAAATCATCGCCCTGAAAAACGCAGGGTCGAATCCTGAAATGTGGATATTATATTAGGAAAGCCGGAAAAAACTGGCAAGTGAGTGCAATTTAGATTGGTCATAGATATTAATTTGAAATGCACAGAAAAGAAAGATAGTCAAGTAATAGGAAACTTTAAAACAAAATAAAAAAGGTGAATATAATGAATTTAGATCCAAATACAACAAAATATCTGATTAAAGCAAATATCAACGCGGATGGCGTTGTTGAAAAACCCGATGTGGTGGGAGCCATATTCGGACAAACTGAAGGCCTTCTTGGCGAAGAGCTAGACCTCAGGGATCTCCAGAAAGGAGGCAGAATCGGAAGAATCGAAGTCAATGTAACATCACAGAAAGGTAAATCAGAAGGCCTGGTTGAAATACCCTCTGGCCTTGACTCCGTTGAGACTGCGATACTGGCATCTGCCCTGGAGACAATCGACAGAGTAGGACCATGCAAGGCAAAGGTTAAGATACTTGGAATTGAGGATGTTAGAGTACGCAAGAGAGGAATTATAGTTGATCGTGCAAAAGAACTACTGGCTGGAATGATGGAAGATTCCAAAAACGTCAGCAGTAATATTGCGGAATCTGTTAAGGAAGCAGTTCAGGTGCATGAGATATTATCATATGGCCAGGAACATCTTCCAGCAGGTCCAAATGTATCCAATTCTGACGCAATAATTGTGGTTGAAGGACGAAATGATGTTCTGAACCTTCTCAGGGCAGGCATAAAGAATGCCATTGCTGTTGAGGGAACAAATATTCCAAACACCATTGTTGAATTATCCAAGCAGAAAACGGTTACTGCATTCCTTGATGGTGACAGGGGCGGAGAGCTTGTACTCAGAGAGCTTCTTCAGACTTGTGAAATTGATTTTTTGACCAGGGCACCCCCGGGAAAGGAAGTTGAAGAACTCACCAGCAAGCAGATAATGAAAGCCCTCAGACATAAGGTGATGGCAGATCAATTCCAGGAACTTCTGGACGAAACCGGAAACAACCAGCAGTCCAATGGAAAGAACCGTAATGATTTCAAGCCAAAAAGGGATTTCAAGGACAAGAGGTCCATGGGCAAGAAGTCCGAAAAGAAGGTGGAACCGCCGAAGCCAGCCAAGAAATCACCTAAATTGTCAGACGAACAAATCTTGTTCAAGAATATGTTCAACGAAGTGGCTGGAAAGTCAAAGGCAAGACTTGTTTCAGAAGCTAATGTGATGATAGCAGAGATGCCTGTAAAGGATCTGGCTGAGGCACTAAAAAGCCAGGACAGAACCCAGGGCATTAAGGCAGTGGTTTTCGATGGAATAATCACTCAGAGGCTTATTGACATATCCTGTGACATGGGAATTGGCACCTTGGTTGCCTCAAAAAGAGGCAAAATTTCGAAATTTCCAGATAGTCTCGAGATACTGATCAAGGACGATTTTCAGTGAATAAGTGGTGATGGAGATAACAGTCAATGGAAAAAAAGAAGAGGATAAGGCATTCCTTGATGCAGACAAAGGGTTCTATA
>JAGLQM010000096.1 GCA_023136815.1 Thermoplasmata archaeon | reverse complement strand
TGTCCATTATCCTTCTGACAGTGGAGTGGCCCGCTCTTCTGAAATGCCAACCTCTTTCCAGTGCTGATGCAAGTTTCTCTGCCATTATCTGGGCACTGAGGTTAGCATTTTCTACTTCAACCACCTCTACCTGGGGTTTGTCAAAGCCAAAGTCAAATTCAATGGCATTTGTTATGGCTTTAATGTTGCTTCCCTTCCTGCCAATGACAAGACCAGGTCTTTCAGTGATTAGAGTAACACGGGTTCCCATGGGTGTACGCTGGATGTCGGCTCCACCATATCCTGCACGATTGATTTGTTTCTTGAGGTATTCCCTGAGAAGTGCTCTTTTGACATTATCTTCTATAAATTTACGTTCTCCTGCCATGCTATTCCTCCATCATCTCTAGGATTATCTCAATGTTGGTGGTTTCTTCGTTCCACGCATTCCAGCGGCCATGTGCCCTTGGCATCCAGCCCTTTATCACACGGCCCCTTGAAGCGGCTGCGGTTGAAATCCTCAGGTCATCAATATCAGTTATATCATCTATCTGTTTCTCAGCGTTTTCCTGGGCACTGAGTATGACCGTACGAATAGCCTTTGATGCCTTAACTGGAAACCTGCCAGGGCCCGTTTTCTTTTTGTATGGCCCTCTGGTCTTCTGGTGCGGCACGCATTTATTGTATCTTCTAAATGGTATTGCTTCCTCTTTCCTCTCGACTGCTTCAAGCATACTGATGGCAGAGGTAACTGGTAGTCCGCGAATTGCCCTGCATATCTCCACGGAATGTTTTGGAGAAATGTGAAGTTCTTTTCCATAGGCCCTTGCCATTCTTTCCGGGTCATATTTTCCTGTGTATCCCATAACCTCACATCCTACTTCAGCGGCATGAACTTGGAACTTCTGGTAGCTCCAACACCAGGTCCAGAGTGCTTGACAGTATTTCTTGTTGGGGCAAATTCCCCAAGATAGTGTCCGATCATCTCCGGTTTGATCTCAAATTCATTGAATGCCTTGCCATTGTACACACCCACTGTCTTTCCCACGAAAGTTGGGAGAATGATTATTTCTCTGCGGTGAGTTCTGAGTATTGGCTTGTCACCCTTAAGCAAACGGTCAACAAAGACCTGTTCTTCTTCGTTTAGGCCTCGATTATATGAACGCCTGGCTCTTGAAGGCAGAAGCTCTAATATTTCTTCCATGGGCATTTCCTGGAGTTCCTCCACGCTGAATCCACGATATGTGAATTCTTTCTTTCTGCGTGCGGTGATTGCACCTTTTCGTTTCCTTGACTTTCTCCTGGCTGCTTTTGCCGATGATACGCCCTTGGTTTGTTTTCTGGCCATTCTCACTTCCTCCTGTTCTTCTTGCTCTTGGGCACTGGAGCGATATTACCCACCTTTCTTCCTGGTGGTGCATTGTAAGATGGTGAACTCTGGGTACCAACATGAGGGTGACCTCCTCCACCATGGGGGTGGTTCACCGAGTTCATGGCAATTCCCTTGACTTTCTTGTTCCTCTTGGCCTTGCTTCTGTAAGCATGATGTTTGTTACCGGCCTTGGCAAAGGGTTTGTCAGTCCTGCCAGAGTTGGAGAGAATACCAATTGTGGCCATACATTTACTGTCAAAGTTCTTGAAAGCACCAGATGGCATCTGGATGATGGTCTTCTTACCTCTGGTAATAACAGTGGCTGAAGTGCCAGCTCCCTTGACGAATTTGCCGCCGTCACCTGGCCTGGCTTCGATATTGTGAATCAGTGTACCTTCTGGAATTTCCTCAAGCGGTAAAGCATTGCCCAATTCAATTGGACTTCCGGAACCAATGAATACCTTCTGGTTCACTCGGAGTCCCTCTGGAGCCAACATCAAATTCTTCCTACCATTAAACTTGACCTCTGCCATTGGAGTGCTTCTTCCTGGTGCATGAATTATATCCTCTATAACACCCTCACCAGTGAAACCTTTCGGATAGCCAGGCACTCCTTTGTGCCTGTGGCTCGGTGACCTGTATGTGCTGCCGCCTTTTCCTCTTCTCTGTGGAATGATTGGTTTACCCATCTCAGTTCCCTCCTATTAATACAGTATTGATTATCATAAACTTAACACCTCAGAATATTCCCAACCTCATACCGACTTCTTCTGCGGAGTACTCTTTCGTCAGCTTGATAATGGCATGCTTGCCGTCTTTCATTATCCTGGTGTTCACTTTTTCCACATCAACTTCGTAACGCCTTTCGAATGCTTTCTTTATCTCGGGCTTGGTGGAATCCCTGCGCACAATGAACTCCAATCGGTTTCCGTCGGTATTGGACTGGATTGGCGTTCCGCTGATATGATTCATTGATTTTTCTGTGATATAAGGTGTCATAAGTACTGGTCTTGGCATATTATTTCCCTCCTAATGAGGCCAAAGCCTTTTCTGTATAAACAGTCAATCTTCCAGAATCACCACCAGGAGCCAGAAGTTCAACATTCAGCTTTGCTGGTGTAATTACATCAATGCCTGGAAGGTTTCCAACACATTTTCTGGCCTTGTCCATGTCATCTACAACGAACAGAACGCTCTTGGGCTTTTTCAATCTTCTACCGCGCATCTTTCCGCGGCCAGCCCTCTGGTGAACTCCGTCCTTTGCCCTGGTCATTTCATTCTCCAGACCAAGAGCCTGAAGCACTTTCACAGTTTCTTTTGTGTATGCTGGTCTCTTGTTCTGCTTATCATAATCCTTGGTAATCGTGTCAAAAAGGACTTCAAAATCATCACTCACGACAAACGGGATGGCCATATCTTCAGTGACCTTGTGGCCCCTTGCCTTCACCAGGTCAAACTTCCCAGATGCAGCAATTGCTGATTTTAGAGCTAGAGCCTTTTCCTTCTTGTTTATCTTCTCACTCCAATCCTTTTCCGGTGTCGGTGGATGAGCCCTTCTTCCACCGACGTTTGGTGGTGACTCTGCCGCATGACCGCCCGATGTCAACCTCTGGACACGGGCCGCCCCCTTTCCCTTTCCTGATTGGGCGACAGCATGCCTCATTCCAGCCATGGGTGCAGGACCATATGCCTGCCTTCTGTTGGCTCTTGAAGCTTTTACTACCCTTCTGATTAGATCGGGTCTGTGCTGTGTGTTGAAAACTTCCGGAAGGTCTATGCTTCCCTTCACCTTTCCGTCCAGACCATAAACATTGACTTGGCCTTCTGTCGGTTTTGCAGCCTTCTTTGGTGCGGCCTTCTTTTTGACTGGCACTGCCTTTTTTGAAGGTACTGCGGCCTTCTTCTTAACTGGTATTGCATCTTTTGAAGGCACGGTTGCCTTTTTTGTCGCCCCATCTTTGGAAGGGGAAGGTGCCTTTTTCACTACTGTTGTCTTATCTTCAACCATCTAAATCAGGCCCCCTGCTTTGATTCTCTTGAAATGTATGTTAATTCCGGTTCTTCCACTTTCACGCCAGTTGTGTATCGTGTAGCATCCCTGAACCTTATGAGTCTCTTATTTGGACCAGGCACAGAGCCATGAACGATAACATACTGGTTTCTCACCTTTCCATAATGCAGGAATCCACCATTTGGTGTTATCTCATCCTCTGCCTCGCCAATCTTCAGGATACGCTTGTTGTACTCGGTTCTCTGATGGTAACCCATCTGACCGGCCTGTGGAACAGTAGGACGAACATAGCCAGGAGATTTTGGACCAAGTGTTCCAATCATCCTTCTGTGCTTGCTGTTCTTGTGGGAAAGAAGTTTCACACCCCATCTCTTTGTGTGGCCCTGGAATCCCTTACCAGTTGTTATGGCTGCTACATCTATCATCTGACCGGTGCTTGTGAAATCACTCATGTTGATTTCCTTGCCCAGCAGATCCTTTGCAAAGGCAGCCCTCTC
>JAGLQM010000095.1 GCA_023136815.1 Thermoplasmata archaeon | reverse complement strand
GATGGCCGTGGGTTACCCAGTCCTTGAAGATTTCATAGCTCTTGTCAGGTGCCTCCTCCTTCACCAGATACCCGGTGCAGATGTCCAGGTCATATTTCTGGTCCCCTGCCACAATAATTATCTCTGGTTCCGGAACAACATACTTGTCGTCCCTGACAATCCGGTGGACGCAAGACTGGTCCAGGCGGCACTGGCAGCTTTCCTCGATTGTATCATATTTCCTGTCGAACAGGCTTGAAATAACACCAGCTAAATATCCTCTTGTGAAATTGCAACCTGCACTATCTTTCTTGCCCAGATGATTGGCTTCAATGGATTCCTCGAATTCTATGACTATTTCCTCAAGGGTTACTTTCTTGGTGGATGCCCGGCCAAGACCTGTTTCTATAAGAAGACCGGGAAGTGTTTCCTCCAGCTCCTCGACATTCTCGCAGGTGTACCCAACACTATTAACAAGGCTCTCTCCGCATCTGAATCCATATCGCTCAAGAAGCTCACCAGCTTCCTTTTCACCAAGCTGAATCTGCAGTTCATCGTTCAGGCTTCGCAGGGCGTCGCCGGACATGACAAAAAAGCTGACATTCATTTCTTCCTCGTTCATTTTTTAGCCTCCAGATGTTTGTCTATGACCTCATTGCCAAGTTCAATAAATGATTCTTCAACATGGGCTCCTGTCTTGGCACTGGTAATATGATATTTCATGCCATATTTGGCCGCAATCAGACCTAGTTCAGCATCACCAAACTGCATTTCATTTGTCAGATCCGACTTATTACCCAGCAGAACAACTGGCGCATTATGGTTCACATTTCTGAATACTTCAATCCATTCTTCCAGATTGTCCAGTGTTTCTCTTCTGGTAGTATCACATATTATGAAAGCACCAGTTGCGCCCTGATAATAAGCTGAATGAAGATTGTTGTGAACCCGCTGGCCCAGGATATCCCAGATGAGGAATGTCATTGCATATTCCATATTATTCCTGGTCATCACAATCTGCTTTTTGGAAACTTTTGTACCGAAAGTCATTATGTATTTATCGTCAAACTTGTCAAAAACGAATTTTCTTATGAGGCATGTTTTGCCAACGGCCCCATCACCCAGCAGGCATATCTTCTTCATGAGTTTCTTTGCCAAGAGAATCACCGGTGCTGCTCAATGAGTCTTTTACGCCTGGCCAGCGTGCTTTTGACAGTAAAATCATCCCTGAATCCATTTTCCAGATCTGCCAGCCTCTCCACTGCCTTGAGAAGAGCCTGTTTCTCCGGTGATTTGACATCCACTCCTGCCATACTGAACTGCTGGCGCACCATTGCCATTGCGGTCTCCCAGTCTCCGAAGGCATCGCAGAATTCATTGATTATATGGTCAGTAACACCAATTAAGTCAGTGATTTCCTCTTTCTCGACAGGTGCGGGTCCTGTGCTGACTGGAAATTTATCATCAATAACCTTCACTCCCAGTGCATTGAATATCATCTCCACGTTCTCGCCAGTCTTGGCACTGGAAATGAATGACTGGCTGCCGTATTGCTGTGCAGTGCCTGCAAGTTCATCTTCAGATATCTGGTGCTCATCTTTAAGATCGCACTTATTGCCAACAAAGACCATGGGGATTTCACCGGTGATCTTTCGCAGCTCGGGAATCCAGTACTCTGTCATGCTGTGCAGCGTATCTTCTCGGGTGAGATCACAGACAATCACCGTGCCCTCAGCTCCCCGATAACTGGATGACTGGAGGCTCTTGTAGCCCTTCTGACCAAGAATATCCCATATCATCATGGTGAGAACCATTTCTCCATCGGGAGTCTGAAATCTCAAGTCCTTCTTTGTAATTTTGGTGCCAATGGTTGTGATGTATTTATCGTCAAACTTATCAGTAACGAACTTCTTGATAAGACTGGTCTTTCCAACCGCCCCGTCACCCAGGAGCAGAACCTTCCGCTTCACTTGTTTGACATCCATGGCCAATCACTTTTAACAGTTAGGTGTATAGTTAATGTTATTCATATAAATTTCCTATATGATTTATTGAATCAATGATGCCAGACAAATCATTTTCCGAATTTTTAATATAACTTTTTATTACTTTGGAAATTCCGCTGCCGTATTGCATTGCCTTTTTTGGCCTCCTGGCCATTGAGCCTGGTACACCCAGGATCTCGGCCGCCTGTCGAAGTATTTCTTTATTATTTTGGCCATGTTTCTCTCTCCCAAACGTCACCTCCCCGAGTTTTTGTTCAAATGGTGTCCGGCCAGCAAAATCCACAATATCCTTATTCAAATAAGGGGCAATAAGCACCACACCATAATGCCCGGCCATGGCAGAATAGACTGGCATTTCCTGAAATGCCAGCTCTTCGTAATCTGCAAACATCCTGATCTCCGCATCCTTGGGAGACATCTCCCGGTACTTTTTATAGCCGCCAAAAAGCTCATCTGCACCCTGGCCGCAGAAAGCCACTGGCTTATCTATTCTTGAAAGCACTATGTCAAAAGCCGTGAATGTTGACATCCAGCGTGGATTATGCATATTATGCGTGAGAACAACATTTTTCATGGCCTGTAAAACATCCTCTTTTGTGAAAATAATCTGCTTAACTGGCAGGTCTAGAAGTTCGCCAGCCTCTGTACCCCATAGGAGATCATTTGAACCCTCCATTCCGGCAACAAAAAGTTTCACGTCACAAAACTTTCTGGCGATAACTGCCAATATGGCACTGTCAACTCCGCCTGAGAACATGATTGCAATTTCATTTTTTTCAGCCAGAGAATTTTTCACACTGGCTCTTAGAATTTCTGCAAGCTGTTCTGCCATGGCATTACTCCAGATCTACGAAAGTTTTCCTTCCTGTAGCCAGTGCCCTGGTGATGTCCTCGATTTCTGCAAGCTTTATGCGCTTTTGCTCCGCAGTATCAGTATCCCGGATGGTTACAGTACCATCCTCCAGGCCGTCATAGTCCACCGTAATGCAGAACGGCGTGCCTATCTCATCCATCCTGGCATAGCGTTTTCCAATGGAGCCTGATTGATCATAATACACGTCATGGTCCACACGAAGCTTCTGATGAATATCCTTGGCAACCGGAATAAGATCATCCTTTCGCATTAGCGGGAAAACAGCGAAAGTGTAGGGGGCCAGTACTGGCGGTAATTTCAGAACGCCGGTCCGCTCTTCTGTAAGATGAATATCAAGAAGTGTCCAGATATTTCTATCCACGCCGAAACTGAGTTCCAGAACTTCCGGAATTAACCTTTTCCCATCAATGGAAACTTCCATTTTTTCTCCTGAGCCTTCCTGATGTTTTGTCAGATCATAATCGCCACGATAATGCAAACCAGCAATCTCCTTGAAGCCGCCAAGTGTGTGCAAATCCGCTTCAATGTCGAAGTGAACACGGTTGTAGAACGCTCGTTCTTTCTCGGACTTTTCGAAAAATCTGAATTTTTCCCGGGGCAATTTTATGACATCCAGATAAAAATCTTGTATTTTCATCATGTGATATACATAAAAATCAGGCAATTTATATTTTTGAACAAGGTCGTCACATGAAACCGGTTGATAATTTCCTTCCCCACGCATGTCCACAAGCTGGACATTGATCATTTTACCTTTCATTTCTTCCAGGTCGAGGGTCTCGGAAAACGTGTCAGGATCCATGAATATCTGTAATTCAGCCTGTATTAGTTCACGCATGCGGTAAACACCCTGGCGCGGCGCAATTTCATTTCGATAGGCCTTGCCGATTATCGCCAGGCCCAGGGGAAGCTTTCTGCGCATTATTTCGAAGTGCCGCTTGAAGTTCAAGTACGCACCCTGTGCAGTCTCCGGTCGAAGGAATGCGGTATCCTTTCCAGTGGTACCTATTGGCACTGGAAACATCATATTGAATGT
>JAGLQM010000094.1 GCA_023136815.1 Thermoplasmata archaeon | reverse complement strand
ATTTCTTTCAAAATTGTTGCGCCATCATTTGTGATGACCACATCGCCCATGCTGTCAACCAGCATTTTGTCCATTCCCTTAGGTCCCAGGGTTGAGCGCACAGCATCTGCAACTGCCTTTGCGGCTGCAATATTGTTGAACTGAGCTCCCTTTCCCTTTGTTCGTTCTGTTCCTTCTCTTAATACAATAATTGGTTGTTGTCCTTGATTCATTGTAATTACCTCCACTAATTCGGTAATTCTCCACTATAATAGAACTTCTATATAAAGTGAATCCCCTTAAATATCAAATAGCCAGTGTGAATAAACAAAGGTTTTTGTGCAACGGGTTCATTCATGAAGCAGATGAACGTCGCAGCCCTATTCTCCGGAGGGAAGGATTCCACATATGCAATCTACCTGGCTCAGCAGAGAGGCTGGACTGTTGACCCGCTTATTTCTATCGTTCCGGAGCATGGGGAATCTTACATGTTCCACATACCAAATATTCACTTGACGGAAATGCTGGCCGAGGCAATGAGACTGAGGCATGTTGAATTCACCACAGAGGGTAAGGAGGAAGAAGAACTTGAGGACCTGAAGATTGCCCTGGCAGACCGTGATATAGCTGGAGTAATTACCGGAGCAATTGCCTCTGATTATCAGACAACACGCATCGACAGATTATGCCATGAACTCGGCATGCGTTCTTTTTCACCATTATGGAGATGGAATCAGCGCCATGTCTTGGAGGACATGGCAGCAGCAGGCTTCAAAACCATTATTGTCGGGGTCTATGCTGATGGTTTGGATGAGAGCTGGCTCGGTCGGGAATTAGATGAAAATGCATTGAAAGAATTGGATGTAATTGCAGAAAAATACAGCATAAATGTCAGCGGCGAAGGCGGTGAGTTTGAAACACTGGTCATTGACGGCCCTAACTTTTTCAAGAAGCTTGAGATTGTAGAATCCACAAAGCACTGGGAAGGTACTCGCGGTGAACTGAGAATCAAGAAAGCCAGGTTGATTGATAAATAATCACTCATTGGGCATTATAATGACCTTAACAGAATCTCCGCCTTTTGCCACCAGATTAAATCCTTCCTGAGAATCTGCCAGTCCGAACCTGTGGGTTATCATGTCCGCCACTGGAACAGAACCTGCGCGTATCAGTTCAAGTGCGGCAGTATGGTCTGCCGGTGCGCCAGCATAGGTTGTTGTTAATGTGACCTCTTTCTTCCAGAAAACATCATTGATGGAAAATGGTAATGTCTCGTCCTGGCCAGTGGGTGCGAAGAATAGGATTGTCCCGCCTTTATCAACAACTTCCAGAGACGCTTTGATTACTGGCATAGCTCCGGTGCAGACAATCACACACTGCGCCTTTTTCCCATCATTGGCTTCTATCAGGTCTGAAACTAAATTTTCATCGGATATGACTGCATCATCAGCCCCAAGCCGCAGTGCCTGGTCAAGACGATATTCGGAAATATCAGCAGCAATAATTGTTCCTGCACCTCTGGCTCTTGCCAGACTCACATGCAATAAACCGGAAATGCCTGCGCCAATGACAATTACAGATTTTCCTGTTGCCATATTGAGTTTATTTTGGCCCCGAATCACGCAGGCCAGTGGTTCTGCGAAAGTAGCTTCTTCAAAGCTTACTTCATCGGGAATTTTGAAAACACCTCTGTCAACATTGATATCTGGAAGTCTAACAAATTCTGCAAATCCTCCCGGATGGAAGTCTGTTCCTCCTTGAAGGGAGGAGCAAGCAGTATGATGGCCATGATGGCAGTACTCGCAGGTATTGCAGGGAACGTGGTGAGCCGCAACTATTCTATCGCCGATCTTGTACTTTTCAACATCCTGGCCAACTTTGACAATTGTGCCTGCAACTTCGTGCCCCAGGACAAGCGGAACCTTATCGCGGCGGTACCATTCCATGACATCTGAACCGCAAATGCCGCTGGCCTCAATTTTCATCAGCACTTCTCCTGGCCCAAGTTCAGGAACTGGCATAGTTTCCAATCTAACATCATCATTGCCGTAGTACATTGCCACCCGCATTTCATCGGTCATGCTGGGGGGAAAGCAGGCATTAAATAGATATTTTGTTGTTGAAAAGTATTATATCTCCTATAGTCAATTTTCAGGTGGTGAGGAACATGCTGAAATTTCTTGATATAGTACCCATTGAACAGGAGAATTTGTCCAAATACAAGCTCCATTTTGCCATAGGGCCTCCCGGCTCTGGCAGCGATAAAAAAGAGCCTCTCTATGAGTTATTCAAAGGCAAATTCAAAGACTGGCAAGAAATCCAGACCAAGCCCAATTTCAATCGAGATTACATACTTTCATTGATTTACTTCGACAAGGATGAATGGTTATTTGGTGGAATATACAAGAGTGGTGAGTACAAGAAAAAAGGAAATCGTCTCATCTACAAAACAAAGTTGCTGGACATCAAGAAAGACCTGATTGGGCGGCTTGTTATAAGGTATGACAAGCCCAGAATCAGTGGAAGAGCATCTTACTTGCTTCTAGAACGCTGGGTGGGCCAATTAGATGTTTCACAAATATTGAAAAAACCATACTCTGTAGAGCCATTCCCAGGCTATGAGAATGTTCTTGTAGATTACAGCCTCTTGAAGACCATAATCGAGGAAAGGGAAGAAAGCTGGCTTACGGCCTTGTCTAATATGAAGGGTGTGTACCTAATCGCAGACAAGAAAAGCGGAAAGCAGTACGTCGGCTCAGCCTATGGAGAAGATGCTTTCTGGAACCGCTGGTCTGAATATATCAAGAACGGCCACGGGGGAAACAAACTTCTTAGGAACCTGATGAAAGAAAAGGGTCTGGAATACGCCCATAACTATCAATTTTCAATATTAGAACTCAGGTCAATGAAGACCGAGGACAAGGAAATCATTGATAGAGAATCCTACTGGAAGAATGTGCTGCAATCCAGGGAGTTCGGATATAATGAAAATTAAGCCGCAATCCATGAAGTTAATAACTGAAATCAAAAAGACAATCGCCAGCTATGAAGCAAAAGGACTTTTCAGTGTCGATTTTATCTCCGGTAGCCCGGAATATTATTCTGGCGGAAGATGCCATTCTCGTGTTGTTGGCATGATTGTCGAAGCCCTTCATAATCTGGGATATGTTGCAGACATTGAACGCTCAATTAAATTTCACAAGCCATTAGTTCAAATAAGCAATGGCAAAGAGAGGAGAATGAACCAGTTCAGACCAGATATCACAGCAGCTAACAAAAAGGATGAGGTCGTGGGAATAATTGAATATGAAACCATCGATGGTGCAGAAGAACATCTGATGAAGAAATTAAAATATTTTGAACATGCAATTCCTGCCTATCCAACACTTGAATTTATTCTATTTATTCCAACCTTGACGACACTGGATGTCAAACCACAATCATGGATAGAGAAGGACCGGATGAAGTTTGTTGAGCCTATCAAGAAGGAGATGGTAATACTACAAAGAATGTATCCAGATGTTGATATTGTGTTTTTGTATTTGAATGAGGACGGAATTGTGCACGAGGAAATACCATGAATGCCGATGAACAGCCGCAGCAGGCCAGAATCAACTCGGCACATAGCATCCTGTGGTACATTGAAAAACATACATCTAACAAACATCCAGAGTGGAGGGACGATGTTATCTCATTCCTTTACAAATTATTTAATATTGCTAACAATAACTATGGGATAGATATAAGAATTAATCCGATAGAAGGAATTCACATAAATTATGATGATAAATTCATTTACTTTTTTCATGTGAGGCAAAAGCACCTGCTTCTTCATTTAAACAAAAATTCTATGATTCTTGATCATCCAATGTTGTTAAATTGGAAACCACACACACGCAAACGGATAAAATCAGAGATTAAGCA
>JAGLQM010000093.1 GCA_023136815.1 Thermoplasmata archaeon | reverse complement strand
TCCATTAAAAGGGGTTCACTCCACTCTAAAAATATTCGCTTGATTGCATTAGATGAATACGAAAAACGTTTTCAAGACTCTAAAGACATAAATTAGTAGTATATTGAGCCATAAAAACTAATGAGGGTGCCGGTGCGACCACATCCCCGCCCTTACGGACGGGGTATGATTGGCTTAGCCTCCGTTTCCAGCGCCCTGTCTTCAATCAATCTCCATTTCCATTAGAATTATTGGTTGGCGGCGTGATATTGGCCTGCTCCAGCTTGGAATGAATTTTAACTGACATATTGTCGCCCACAATGCTGTTTATCAGTGTAACATCTTCCTCTATCTGGCAATTTCTTGATATAACACTATTACGTATTTCGGTTTGCCAGCCAACTTTTGAGCCGCCAAGGATGATGCTGTCTTTTACCTGGACATCCCTGTCAATGAAAACTGAATTGTATATGCATGCTCGTTCTATAACCGAGCCAGTACTTATGTAGACATCATCTCCGATATAACAAGGACCAATAATTTTCACACCCTTCTCGATGGCGGTATTTTTACCCAGCATGATATTTCCTTTGGTTCGGACCTTGTCTATTTTGATTTTCTCGCCTTCCCGGTCCACGATTTCCAGGCTTGCTTCAAGTAAATCGGTTGGTTTTCCAATGTCCTTCCACACACCTTTAATTTGCCTTCCAAATAGTGGTTTTTTATCCTCCAGAAGTGCAGGGAATACTTGCTTCGAAAAATCAAACATCTGCCCTTCCGGAATGTAATCCAGTACCTCTGGCTCCAGAATGTAAATACCTGCATTGATGAGATTCGAAAAGACTTCATCTTTTGAAGGCTTTTCAATAAATCGGTTTATGCGATTATCCTTGTCCATGCCAACAATTCCAAAATGAGTGGGGTCATCCACCCTGGTCAGGGCCATGGTTGCTATTGCACCTTTCTTCTTGTGATAATCATACAATGCACCTATGTCCACATCCGCCAGCACATCACCGCTTGCAACAACAAATGTTGAATCAAGGAAATTTGCTACATTCTTGACGGCTCCAGCAGTTCCAGCTGGCTCTGCTTCGAATGAATACACAATTGATGCGCCGAATTCTGCCCCATCGGCAATACGTTTTATCAATTTATCAGAAAGGTAACCAGTGGTGATAATATGCTGGTCAAAGCCACCGCTTACCAATGAACGCATAACATAATCAATACATGGCTTTCCAGCCACAGGAATCAGGGGCTTGGGACGGTACTCGGTCAGCGGGCGCAATCGCTTGCCCACTCCACCTGCCAGTATAACTGCCCTTTTAGCATCTCTCATCCTATCTCAACCTTGCCCTTCTTCAAAAGTTGTTGAAGAGCATCATCAGCGGCTTCATCCAGCTTCTTCTTGTCAGTAAGAGCATTCCTTACTGACTTGTTCTGATCCTTGATAAGTTGTCTGGATTCCCTAATTTCATCGCGTTTGATGTTTCGCATGGCCATTAGCTTCTCGCGCATCTCATTGGCCTTCTGGTGATATGTATCCGCCCTTTCCTTAAGCTTGACATAACTTTCGTGATTCTTATTTGATTCTGAAATCAAATGGGTGATGGACTTGCTCATTAGTGTGATGCGGTCATGGACTTCCTTTGCCTGCTTGTTCACTGCCACAACTTTCTGATGTTCCTCATCTGCCATCTTGAAAAGCATTGTTATTTTCTCGTCAACATCCTTGACATCGGCTAGTATGGAATCCTGCTCCCCCAGGACTTCTTCCAGGCGCTTGATTTCCACATATTGTTTCTTCAGCGTGTCCAGAAGTGCCTTCTCTTCTTCAAGTGTAAGTGAGGTTGTTTCCTGTTTCACCTCAAGCATCCTGGCATCCGCTTTTAGAGTATTTATGTCTTTGTCCAGATCCTTGTGGATGTCCTTGCGCTTGCCTTTTTTCTTCTCGATGAGATCCTTTGCCTTATCCTGATAGCTGTCCCTGGACTTCTTGTGCTTGCGCATCTGCTTGTTCAGTCCATCACGCTCATCCCGTAATTCTTTAATGTCGTCAATGGTTTCCCGGCGTTCCTTGTTCAGCATGTTTCGGGTATCGGCGAATTCTCTAGCCTGGTCATTGAGTTCATTACGTTTATCGATGGTACCTCTGTATCGCAGTTCCGCGCTTTGCTCTTCGGTCTGCTGTCTTTTTTGCATCTTATTATCCTCAACTATCAGACAAAAATGCCAACATTGTTGTCTGAATGTTTTCCTATGTGAGCCACACAACTGAAAATCTGATGATTTTCAGTCTACTCACAACGAGAAGTCGTTGTTCACAACCCTGCGGATTCGAAGCCAAATATTTCGAACAAATAATTGCGGGAGTGGCTGACAATAGGGATTGGGCAATAACCAAGTTATATTTAATAATATTTTCTCATGCCCTCGAAAAACCTCCCTGCATCATATTATCTCATAAAAAATTCACAGCATAATAAGTTAAATAACATGATTTACATCTATATAACCAATGATTGAATCGGTTATATCACTTGAGCCGCCAGGAGTCTGGGTGTCATCACTTTTGCAGATTTTTGACCTGGAGATCAAGGTGCTCAACTCTATCCTGTACGGTCAGAGTGGTGTTCAGAATCTTATCGAGATAAAGCTGAATGGAGTCGATCTGGAAGAGGTGAAGAAGTATCTGGAGGAAAGGGATGATATAGAGGTTGTTGAGCTGGAGCAGGTGGAAACCGACCGGGCAATTGGCGTTGTGAAGCAGGAGGAATGCTTTGGCTGCCGTGAACTAATGTCCACTGATTGTTTTTTGGTATCTGCAAAATCCAAGAACGATGGCAGACTGGAATACACCATCATATCCAGCCATAACAAGTGCCTCCGCAAACTCATGGCCAAGCTTGAGGCGGCAAACGCATCCCCCGAACTGGTGAAGATGAAGAAGCTCAGCAGAGACGAGATGCTGACAGATAATCAGGAAAAGATAGTTAAAATGGCATATCAGCGGGGTTATTATGACTTCCCCAAACGTATTGGCATCAAGGATCTGGCTAACATTTTTGACATCTCCCCGGCAACACTATCCGAGATATTAAGGCGGGGCCAGAAGAAAATTATCGAAAGCTTTTTTGATTCCCGATAAAAATAAGGGTCTATGTTTAGTTTATTGTTAATAAAGGGTCTGAACTTGTATTCAAAAGTAATAGAGTCTATGTTTGGTTATCGTTAGTAAGGGTCTAAGAAAATGCTGGCGAATTCATAGCCAGCATCTTTCTGTTTTCCAAACACCCTGTACCCTAGCCCCTGAACCCTAGCCCCTAAACATATAATTAGCAATATCAGCCAACTGTGCCGGGGCCAGGGTAATCGGCCGCTGGTCGAGATATGGTAGTTTTTCAGCAAGTTCCTTTGCATCATTCTTTTCCAATTTCAGGACTTTATGTTCCGCAATGATACCATTCCGGACCTTGCGGTTCTTGTGCGAGAACAATGCCCTGACAACAATGCGGAAAATCTCATCATCCAGCACCTCGAAATCTGCTTTCCTTGGAACAATCTCCACGATTGCCGAGTCCACCTTCGGAACCGGGTGAAAGCAGTTCCTTGGCACTTGCTTGATTATTCTGCATTGAGCGCGATAACCGGCCATGACAGAAATTCGGGAATAAGCTCGCTGGCCGGGTTGTGCTTCCAGATGCTGGGCGAACTCCTTCTGATACATTAGAATGCCTTTCTTGAATTTCGTGTCCAGTATTTTGAAAGTGATTGGCGATGATATTTGATACGGTAGATTGCTCACAACCTTGTCGAATTGTGGCAGCTCTATTTCTAGCACGTCTCCCTGTATTACCCGAACCTTGAACTTATTCTGGATATGCTGCGCCAGTCTTTTATCCAGCTCTACTGCAACAAGATTATCTGTGAGGGCAGCCAGTCTTTCGGTGAGTACGCCCAGGC
>JAGLQM010000092.1 GCA_023136815.1 Thermoplasmata archaeon | reverse complement strand
GCATCCAATGAACCACTAACATTTGTGTCATATCCAGGTACATACCATTCCTTGCCTTCCCACATTGGGAATTGGTATATGTCCAGTGGTGGATCAAAAGATAGATCAAAGTCTATCTGCACATCATCAATGCTCATTTCTGCGTCTGCTTTGATTGACTGGGTCATTCCTTCCATGCTCATTTCTGCATCAAGGTGAAGTTCTCCCTGTCCCTCTGCTGTGAGTGTTAAATCAATCTTGGCCAGTGCTAATTTATCAACTGTCAAGTACATGTGGCCATCAAGGTTTATCTCAACTTCCACATATCCATCTCCTGAGCCATCAACTGATACATCATATCCGCCCTCAGAAATGCTACCATCAACACTTGCAGTGAGGCCGACGTCTATGGCAATTGCGCCTGTGATTGCTATATCATAGCATGTGATGCCGTCAATATCTGAATCATTGCCAGCAACCTCAATTCCGAAGTATGCGCCAATGCCGCCATTGATATCATAGCTCACATCAAAGCCCATATTCTCGAACTCGGCCAATGTTGTGTCCAGTTCATCCTCAATTTCTGCGCCAATATCCTTGACACCGCCCCAGTATACGCCATCACCAACAGTCATTGTTGGAACTGTTGCCTGTGGGTCGCCAGTAACATAAGATGTTCCGCCGATATAGAGTTCATCCGAAGTAGATTCTGCTAGAACTACCATATTGGATATGAAGAACAGTGCTGCAATGCATAGTGCCATAAACATACCAATCATTCTGGAAGTCTTTGTTTTTTCAATCATTTTATCACCTTTTAGGCATTATGCATCCATCCGATGCAATACTCTTGCCCTACGCAATTAATATTGTTACGAGTATTTAATAGTAATTATTTAATGTTTTCTTATCTGGCTATCTTATTAATGCCGAGGAAACTAAATTATATCCAGACCGGTTAATGTGGAATCAATGGGTGCGAAAAAGCATGTGAACACCTTCTTCAAAGGAATGGCAATGGGTCTGGCAGACATTGTGCCAGGGGTATCAGGCGGTACAGTAGCACTCATTTTGGGTTTCTACGAACGCCTGATCCGTGGCATCAGTAATATAAGGTCAGAGACCATAAAAAACACATTGAAAAGAGAGAAAAACGGCATTGATTTGGAATTGTTCGTGCCCCTGGGCGCAGGAATCGGCCTGGCTTTTCTCATAATGTCCAATATAATACTATTCTTGCTGGAAGATATGGCTTCCCCGACCTATGCATTCTTCTTCATACTTATCCTGGGTTCGGCTTTTCTGCTTCTGCGCTCAGAGAAACTGGCTTCTATTCTTAATCTGGTATTAACAGTTGCGGGTTTCATACTGGCTTTTATTTTCGTTGGAATGGGTACCACCAGCACAGGTCATTCCTTGCCAATTATATTCATATCCGGTATAATTGCAATAACCGCAATGATACTGCCCGGAATTTCAGGTGCGCTGATAATGTTGTTCCTTAACCAGTACGAATACATGTTGGATGCCCTCAGGGGTCTGCATTTCACCGAAATATTCACCTTCATGGCTGGTGCTATAATCAGTTTGCTGACATTCTCAAGGGTTCTCAACCGATTACTGGAAAAATATAGATCACAAACGGTTGCGTTCCTCATCGGCCTCATGCTGGGAGCTCTGCGGCTATGCTATGAGAACATGACCTTCGATTCCACAACTATTTTCCCTATCTGGATAGCTGGGCTTATTGGATTCGGGATTATGTTTGGACTTGAGGTTGGGCGATTAAATTCTACCAGAAAAAGCAATAGATAAGTTTTTACCATTGTCCTATTATACTCGGCTTCTTCAAATACCAACTGGCGAAGTAAAATACGTAAGTCCCAAGCAAAAATAACTAAGTTTGAGAAACTCCCAACAAATATACGCAAACCCAACGCAGCGGAATAAATTCCGCCTGTTCACGATTAATAAATCATTCATAGCGGGGTGGGGTATAGAGGAATAAATTCCTCTTACTCGAGAATCAGGGATTCTCTCGTAGCCAGGAAATCATTCGCAAACAAAACACTGCGGAATAAAATCCGCCTGTTCACGATTAATAAATCACCCATAGCGGGGTGGGGTATGGAGGAATAAATTCCTCTTACTCGAGAATCAGAGATTCTCTCGTAGCCAGGAAATCATATGCAAACCAAACACTGCGGAATAAAATCCGCCTGTTCACGATTAATAAATCACCCATAGCGGGGTGGGGTAGCCAGGAAATCCCATCGGGCTCATAACCCGAAGATCAGTCGTTCAAATCGACTCCCCGCTATACTACTTTTTCTAATAACAATAAAAAAGTAGAAAAAACTGAAAATCACTAGATTTTCTAGCTGCATAATATTTTTTAACTAATGAAAAAAATTATCTAGTTAAAATACTTCCAGTAACCCATGGTGGAAGAATGTATTGCGCCAGGCGATGTAGATGAAGATAAATTTGACAGAGCCAGGCGAATTGACTGGCTGGATATTGATGCAATAGCCAGGGTTAGAGTTCTCATGGTCGGCGCAGGGGCCATAGGCAATGAAGTCGGCAAAAATCTTATTCTTTCTGGTTTCAAGGACATGACCGTGGTTGACATGGACCGGGTTGTGCATTCCAATCTGGCCAGATGTTTATTCTTTTCAGATGCTGATGCTGTTGACAGGAGATTCAAAGCCAAAATTGTGGCAGATAGCATGTCTGCCCTAGGTACTGATCTGAAAGTAAAGCCGATTATTGGCACAATCCAGGAACAAGGCGAAAAGTTCATCAAAAAATTCGATATTGTATTTGGATGCCTGGACAATGTGCTTGCAAGACTTCATGTGAACTCCCAGTGCTGCTTTCATGGTGTACCCTATATTGATGGGGCAATGGATGGTTTCAATGGAAAGGTGCAGGTAATTCTACCTATCCAGGGACCTTGCCTGGAATGTGGAATGAACGACTCCCATGCTAAAATTGTGGAACAAAGGTTCAGCTGTACTGGAAATGATATTTCCCTGTTCTTGCCTAAAATTGGTGCTGAAATTACAACCACCAGTATTGTGGGGGCCATGATGGTTCGTGAGGCTCTTAAATTGGCTTCGGGAAAATCCGAGTTCTGCATCAATAATGTGATATACTACAGTGGTCAGAGAAATTCACTGGACGAACTGGATATTTCGATTCAAAAAGATTGTCCGAATCATAAATTTGAAAGATAGGATGCTCTATTAGGGCATATCTGGCAAGTAGTCCACTCAGGAGTGGAAGCTGCTCAAGAAAAAATTATTGATTTATTCGTTCTGTGAGTAGCCGGAACCAGATCTTTGCACCATCCTTTAATGCACTCAGCTTGTTTGAATTGGGTCTCTTGCCATAATTGATGTTAATTTCACCAACATTAAAACCGGATTTAACGCACTTGGCATACATCTCCGCCTCGATGTCAAAGTGTGGTGACTCAAGATCAAGTGCGTGTATCACCTCATCAGTGAAGCCCCACAATCCCGTGCAGACATCAGATACCTTGTGGCCATTGGGGAATAAAATATTTGCGGTCTGGGTCAGTGCAACATTACCTATAAAATTAAGTCTTGTCATTGCACCAGTATTTATGCTACCATTGAGCCTTGAACCCATGACAACATCATAAGTTCCAGCTTCCATTGGAGGCAACATCTTTAAAATTTCCCTGGGGTCATAGGTATCATCTGCATCCAGCATGAATAGATATCGGCCATCGAAATCTTCAAAGGCTGTCTGGACAGCATTTCCTTTACCTATTCCCTTTTGCTTTAAAAGTCTGGCACCCATGGCTGAAGCAATATCGCAGGTTCCGTCCTTACTATGTCCGTCCACAACCACGACATCGACCTTGTAGCCAAGGTCTGTCAGCTCTTGTTTCGGTATCTTGCTTATCACGCTTCCGATTGTCTCTGCTTCATCAAGCGCTGGCAAGA
>JAGLQM010000091.1 GCA_023136815.1 Thermoplasmata archaeon | reverse complement strand
GGGCTGCGGAAAATAACCACAAACGCGTCAGTAATTTCTCCATCAAGAAGGTCTTTCTCTGACCAAGCGGCAACTGGCCTTTCAGGGTCTGGCTTTCTCTTACCCATCCTGAAGCCTCCCGTCCTTTATGATTATAACGCGGTTAGCGAAGTTGGCTATGTCCTTTTCATGGGTCACCAGAATTATGGTCTTTCCCTGTGTGTTCAGGGCCTTGAATAACTCGATAATCTCCGAGCCAGTCTCTGAATCCAGGTTCCCGGTAGGCTCGTCGGCCAGAATTATTGGTGGGTCATTTATCAATGCCCTGGCGATTGCTACCCGCTGTCTTTCTCCGCCGCTGAGCTCATTGGGGTGATGCTCCATCCTGTGGCCCATTCCAACCTTTTCCAGCAATTCCTCGGCTCGCTTAACCTTCTGGTCCTTGTCAAACATTGCTGGCACAAGCACATTTTCCATTGCTGTAAGTGTCGGAATTAAATTGAAGAACTGGAAAACGAACCCCACATTCTCCTTGCGGAACTTTGTGAGGTCAGCATCCTTCATCTCTCCAAGGTTATGGCCGTTAATCTTCACCTCTCCGGATGTAGGCGAATCCAGGCATCCAATTAGGTGCAGAAGCGTACTTTTTCCTGCGCCGCTGGCCCCTGCGATTGAACAGAAACTTCCTTTCTTGATCTGAAGGCCAATATTGTCAACAGCCCGTATCTCCACCGGGCCCATCTGGTAGATCTTTGAAATCTCTTTCAGGTCAACAATGACATCATTCATAGCGCAGCGCCTCCGTTGGTTCCAATCTTGCAGCCTGCCAGGCAGGGTAAAGCGAAGCCAAAAATGCCACTCCGATGCTTATTCCCACAACATAGCCCATGACAAATGGAGTCAAACTGGTAGGTGCGAAGAATATGCCGCCAACTTCGGCCTGGTATTGATAGTTAAAGATTTCAGCCAGCATGATTCCCACAGTGCCCCCTAATGCCAGAGAGATAATAACCAGCAGCATAGCCTCTCCCAGTACTATCTGGTAAATTCTGCCCTTGGGAATTCCCACTGCCTTTAGCGTGCCAATCTCCCGGCGCCGCTCTGTGACGCTCATGAGCATGGTATTGCTGATTCCCACAATGGTGATTATGCTCAGAAGCAAGATAACCGCCATAAGCCAGCCGTCTATTGTCCTGCGCATTTCCCCCTGACTTTCAATCTCTGTTTCATGGGCAATAATGGTGCGTTTTATGTAATTCTCATTGTCGCTTATGTCATTATCAGAGATGCCAGTTATGTCCTTTATCTCGGCCCTCATCTCCGAGAAATCTATCAGGGATGCATCCTCCACCCAGATAGAAATGAAGAAATAATAGTACTCATCAGAAACAGCATCATACATGCCAGTTTCCTCCAGCAAGAACTCTATGGGCACAGCAGCAAAATTATCATAAATTATATTGGGTTCCATGATGCCAGTCACTGTAACATTTTCTATGGTCACATTGCCTCCTGACATGAAGGACATGGTCTCCAGATCTATTTTGTCCCCCAGTTGAGTGCCAGGATAATTGGCTTCCAGAACTCCGTTTCCCAGGATTATCTGGCTTTCCTCATCTGAGCTTAAAAATTCCCCTTGAACATCAATGGTATCTGCATTGAAGGTGATAAAATCATACTTGATGCCCTTTTCCGGGTCCACCCCAAACAGAATGAACATATCATCAGATTCCGGATCAGCCGGTGCCAGGAAATTAATGGCCAGTGGATAAACCTCGCCTACCGTATCATGCTCAATACAATAATCAGAAACATAGTCATCCATCGCTTCCAGTTCTGTGCTGTTAAAGAAATCCATGGCAAATGGGTCCATGGTCATCAATGTGAAAAAACCAGCCCGCTGCTCGGCAAGTGCCTCTTCCTGCCTGGCAATCTCTTCCATTATATCGTCCTTCAGCCCCTGGCTTATGGATGCGAACAGAATAAAAAATGCAATTACCACGGAAATCCCAACTATGGTTATTGCTGACCGGAGATTACGTCTTCGAATATTTCGACCCACATAACTAAGGGCCCCGAACTTTCTGGCCTTGGACATTATGACTGGATAAGCCCACTTGTATAAGGTAATTGTGATATGGCTACCTGCCACATCCGCAAGTGGAATTCGAAGTATGAGCTTCGAATCTGCAGGCATGCGAACAATGATACCTCGTTGTGAGTAGGCTGAAAACCGCAAGGATTTCAGCTGTGTGGCCTACGGAATTAAACATTCGGGCGGATTGCCCGATAGTTTAAGGGTCAGGTTTTTATGCCTGTATTGTTTTCACTGTTTACCCTTTTTGAGGGGTGGAGGAATAGAAATGAGCCAATGTCCAACTTGTAATAATCAATTGAGTTATGTAGAACAATATCAACAGTGGTACTGCCACACTTGCCAGTCATACAAACAGCCTGGCGGTCAGGGAGGTCAGTCGCAGCAGCATGCGCAACCTCAGCAACATCAACCCCAACAGCATGCGCAGCCCCAACCCCAGCAGCAACCTCAGCAACATGCGCAGCCCCAGCAACAGCCTCAACCTCAACAACAACCAGCACAGCAGACAATGGCCGGCGGCGATTCTTATGAATACAGCATAAAGGACGCGCCATCATTCTCTGTTCTATTATTCAAGCTGAAGCAGGGCCAGAGTATCACAGTAGAAAAAGGCGGCATGATGTACATGCACAATACTGTTGAAATTCAAACACATGGCAGAAAGGGCGGCATCATGAAGGGACTGGTAACATCAGCCTTAGGCGGTGAATCATTCTTTGTAAATACATTCACTGCAAATCATGGTCCAGGAGAACTGGCAATTGTTGGTCCAACAATGGGCGACATAAAAGAAATTGACACTACCCAGCAGCCAATGATTCTTCAGAGCGGTGCATTCTTGGCATCATATCCAACAGTCGAACTGGATACAAAATGGCAGGGTCTGAAAGGTTTCCTATCAGAAAAGGACTTTGTCATGTTACATGCATCAGGTCCAGGAAAGATCTGGGTAACCAGCTTCGGTGGAATAATGGAGAAGGACCTCCAAGCAGGTGAAGTTCTATCTGTGGACACAGGTCACATAGTCGCATTCCCTGACCACATGCAGTTCTCTGTACGCAGGGTAGGTAACTGGAAGAGCACAATCCTAAGCGGTGAAGGCCTGGTAACTGACTTTGTAGGGCCAGGTAAGGTTCTATTGCAGAGCAGGACACTGGGAGCATTTGTTCAGTCGATACTTCCAATGCTGCCGCAACAGGGATGAGCAGGAATTCAATGAGCATTCGTTATGGTTAGTGTGAGCTAGTAAACTCTCTCCGGCGCTCATTTTTCTTTGTGAAATTGGTGGAAGAAAAATGAGATACAGAGGAAACCCTTCGGGTCTCCTCCTATCTTTTTTTCACCAGTGAAATTTATAAAAGAGCCATCTGGAAACACTATACAATTGTTGAGTTTCCAGGGCAATATTTTTTTATCAATGCAATTTTTGAAATAAAAAAATAAAGCCACTGGAGAGATTTGAACTCTCGACCTGCTGATTACAAATCAGCCGCTCAACCGGTCTAAGCTACAGTGGCGTTTGGTGTTTGTTTGATAACATAGTATCAAACGACACTATTGGGAGAAATATAAATAATTTTGTTGGATTCTTATTTCTCCCATACAGTGGCTCCTTAGAATGATAAATCATCCTCGGGTCAGTGTATCCCGGTGCATTCCATTTTCCCATTTAAACTTTAGGATTGTTTATGGCATTCAGGTGGCATTTACAGATTTGAACTTGCTTCCGCTAGAAGCAATAAATATTGTTTTTGATTCCCGCTCAACCCTGGTTCGGCAGCAACGGAAGCATCGACTGGACAAATGCTCCAAGGGTCCTGCTCTGCAAGAGAATCTTTCCTGGGCCAACAAAGTCAGTGACAAGACCTTCTCCGCTGAGGATTGTGCTCTTCCAGTTACCTA
>JAGLQM010000090.1 GCA_023136815.1 Thermoplasmata archaeon | reverse complement strand
AACTCCACTGCTTTGAAAGTCAAGATTCCAAATAGGCTGGCCGATAAGGTTGACATGGCAATAATGAACAGCGATGCAGCCGATATTGACGATGTCATCAAGCAGGCACTGGACTTCTGGACCAGGGATATCGAGGATTACCATCTTAACAGGAAGCAAAAGATGGAGAGCATCACCGCAGAGAATATCCGGAAGGACGCTGCCAAATCGCAAATGAGCGGAAATGTAAAACAACTGGCTAGGAGATAATAATATGTCAAGTATGACGCAGATAATTGTGGATGAAACATGCGAGGAACACCAGACACTGGGATTAAATGAGTTCACCAGATTGGAAAAAATGCTGCTCTTTGCAGTGGTTTCAGAATGTGATAGATGCATAAAATCAGAGGGATACGACTGCTTTGATTCCCAGAAGCCAGCGAGCTGCCCATTTGTTGCAATTCGCGAGGAGTATCAGGTAATGGACATGGTTGAATGGAGGGAGATAGTTCAATGAAATACGTTTGCTTGGTCTGCCAGGAAGAAGCGTTCCACAATGAAATACTTGAAATTCATTTTTGTCGGGAACATGGATTCACCATTATGCCAGTGTTTACAGATAAGGCATATGCTTAAGATATTTGTATGACGATGTCACACAAATTAAAAACCTTTTTATACTACCATAGAGATATAGGGGTTGCTTGTCCTACGCAAACATAAAATCTGTCGGACATGAGGTGAAAAGATGCAAGAACAGGTTGATGAGCGGATTTCAGTCAGATTTGAGAACAAAATGATTAGTGAAATTGATGTTCTGGTGAAGGATATGGGATACCCCAACCGGAGCGAATTTTTGAGAACTGCCGTCCGCACTCAGATCAACAACCAGCATCAGGAAAATACAATATCGGTGAAAGTGACCCCACTAGTTCAGGACTACATTGACAAACTGGTGGAAAAGGGATATTACCTGTCACGAGAAGATGCCCTACAGAAGGCAGTAAGCAGGTTCTTCACCGGCGAGAATATGAAAAAGGACCTCCAGGATGCGGACATCATGGAGATCGTTGCTGGAAAAAAGATCGGAATAGATCTGGAGAGCAGCACCTCTCGACAGATAGTTACCAAATAATTGGACAATTCATACGCAACGGGAAAGAGACCAAACTCTCAGGTAATAATATAATAAACACGCCGTCTAGCTCGTGTTAAACAAAAAAAAGACCATAGTTGTCTTGACTGTCAAAGGGATGGGATGCACTCTCCTTTTTTAAGGCAAAACTACCGTATCAGATTAATTTGAATCGGTGAAAGCCCAATGTTGGACCTGGAATCACTACCCTGAAAGCGAGGTCTCTATCCCATTATCAAAAAACAATAGAACGAGGTGATACGATGAGCCTAGCATCGGAAAGAGACAAGATGGAAACTGAAATATTGAACATAATAACCGGCGGCATGACCGAGCCGCGGATGGTAATTATCGGGTGTGGTGGAGCTGGCAGCAACACCATAAATCGCATGGGCGAGCACCTGAGAGGTGTGCCAAGAATTGCTATAAACACTGACATGACTGGTCTCCTGTCGGTGGAAGCAGACAGAAAGATATGCCTGGGAAAGGCGATCACATTCGGGAATGATTCCGGCGGATTCACCGAGGTTGCACAGCGAAGTGCGGAACTGGCAATAGACGACATCAAGTCTTGCCTTATCTCCAAGGACATTGCATTCATTGTGACTGGCTTCGGAGGCGGAACAGGAGCAGGAATCGCACCAATGGTGGCAGAAACAGCCAAGGGACTCGGGATGGTTACCTTCGGCATTGGAATCCTGCCTTTTAGCGCAGAAGCTTCAAGAAGAGAGCGAGCAGAATCCGAAGTGGAGGCGTTACGCCAGGTGACAGACAGCACGATAACCCTGGACAATGATGCCCTGATGAAGTTCGGCGATGTTTCACTGGATGGAGCATTTAGAATAATGGACAAGATGGTTGTCAGGATCATCAAGGATGTAACTGACACAATGGGACGCTCCTACCTTGCCACACTGGCAAATGAAGTGCTGGCCTACCAGACAGAGATGGAATTAGTCTCGGTCGGGGACACCATGGGATACAAAGGTACTGACGTAGGGATACATGCAGATGCAGACCTGACCCCACAGGCATACCCGTTGCAGTCGGACCAGAATTTGGTTGAAATGGGAGGGATATTTCAACGGATGTAAGTCCGATGAAACCTCATTTTGCTAACTTTGACAGCAGATAGAATTTAAAAACGTCAAAGGCAGTATGCCCAAATTTGACAAGTGTGAATACCACATTATAGTCACGAACCTATTCAATTGATACCTATAGGGTTCGTGATCTATCCCAAATTTGACATTTAAACCAAATTATGTTTGTCAAATCTGCGTCTATCCTAACTTTGACGAATATTTAGACATAAACTGTCAAAGTTAGGATCTATATGTTGAATACGTATTCTTAAAGGTTAAGTATTCAACTATAATGTCAAATTTGGGTTGTATTGCCTACGGACAACAAACAAATAGAGATATCGATTATCACTTCTTCGAGAGCTTCATACAAGCAAACAACAAAGCTTGCATGTACTTGCCGCTGCTCTTGAGGCTGGCCACTTCACCATTCCAGGCTCTGAGCTCCTGAGCATCTTCCTTTTCCATGAGCGTTAGAACCTTCATGACAATGCGCTCGGTCCAGGGGTCAACTGCCCCTTCAGTGATCATGATTGCCACGGTAAACTTTCCACTCTGGACAAGTATGTGACGTTTCTCCACAGGAATGATATTCAGTTTATGCGGGACATATTTCGGCGACCGGAGGAAATTCCTGCCGGTCTTCAGGTCCGCAAACAGAACCTTCTGCTGATCCTTGGAAACGACCCTGTTGGTATGATGCGAGATAAATCTTCCATCTTTATAGAGCAGGAATATATCTTTCACAATCATGTTGGCCTTCTTTCCCTTCGGGGCGGCAGGCTTTGCAGGTGCGGGTTCTCCCGAGGACACATGGGCCATTATGCCTTCCTCTGCATATGCCTCCTTGTACTCACGGCAGAGTTCTTTCATGTCAGCCTCTATGGTGTCCATGCCCTCCATTGCGTCCAGCCGGGCCTTCATCTCTGCCACTTTTTCCTTCATGGCCGGGAGCACCATCTTGTCCAGCTCGTTATGAATGCATATAGCCTTCTGCTTTAACTTGAGCTCCTTGAACTTGACGGCAGCATCCTCAAAAGTGTTAGGATTGGAAAGTAATTTGGTAAGCTCCTCTACATCGGCCTCCAGACCAGTGAGTTCCATGTCTTCCAGGGTTGCTTTGATATTCTCAATTGCCTCCAGACTCTCTTCAAATGCCCTGAATCCGCCTCGGATTTTCTTGACGCTGGCATTCTCTATAAGATCTTCAAGTTTTGCAGTGTCCAGGCCGTCTGTCTGATACTTCAAAAGTGCGGCTTTGTACTTCTTTGGGATTTTTCTGGTGTCTTTCTTTTTCTCTTTCTTGTCCCCAAGTACCTCGGCAATGGCATTAGATAATTCTGGCTCGTCGGACCCAAGAATAATTTCTTCATCCACAACTTCCTCTTTTAGAGCCGGTGGATTCTTTGAACCGGTTTTTTTACCTGCTGGCTTTTTCTTACCTGAGCCTTTCTTCTTGGCCATTCAATCGCCTCCATCACATTCTAAACTGAATTAATCACTTACTGACCGATAACCTCAAACTTGCCGTTCTCGAATATCAATGGCATGAACTGTCTGGTGTGGTGGGTCTTTCTCATCTTCACGATCCCCAGATACAGGTTCGCACCCCTGTCAGTCTGATCCACTTTGAGGTGTATTATGCCATCTGAAAGGAAGTCCTCTATCCCATAAAGACCACAAACTTCCCGGTCAGTAGGCATCTCGGAGATCAGGAAGGTTGTTACACCCAGATCACGGATTTGCTCAAAGAAGGAGAAAAGCTCCCCTCTCGGGT
>JAGLQM010000009.1 GCA_023136815.1 Thermoplasmata archaeon | reverse complement strand
AGGGACACTTTCAGAGACATTCACAAGGA
Organism: Thermoplasmata archaeon; assembly: GCA_023136815.1. Classification (GTDB taxonomy): domain Archaea; phylum Thermoplasmatota; class Thermoplasmata; order SG8-5; family SG8-5; genus JAGLQM01. The sequence continues at coordinate 12,399 of JAGLQM010000009.1, read as the reverse complement.
GATACTGGATGCCATTGATGTGCCCGAGGAAATGAAAGAAAAATTACCAAAGCGCTGGGAGCAGCTGGGCCATGTATTAATTCTAAAAATTGACGATGGACTGGAAGACTGGCTTGAGGAAATTGCAGTCACATATGCGAAAATTTTAGACGCTGACACGGTGCTCCGGGATACCGGCGGTGTGCAGGGCCAGTTTAGAGAGCCAGTCATGGAATTGCTTATTGGTGATAACACTGAAACCATACATCTGGAAAACAGCATAAGATACTGCCTGGACGCTGGAAAAATAATGTTCTCCAGCGGTAATGTGGACGAGCGAATCCGCATGGCCAGCGTTTGCCAGCCCGGGGAAACCGTTGTGGACATGTTTGCCGGAATCGGATATTTTACACTGCCTATGGCTGTGCACTCGGAGCCAGCAAAAATAATCGCCCATGAATTGAATCCAAATTCTCACAAATATCTGAAGATGAACGCCCAGTTAAATGGGGTGGCAAAAATAGTGGAGTCAGTGCTTGGAGATTGCCTTGAGGCCGAGGAAGGAATAGCTGATAGAATTGTCATGGGTTATGTTGGAACGACCCATGAATATCTGCCCAAGGCCATGAAGATTTTGAAGAATACTGGTATTATTCACTACCATGAGACCTGCCCGGACAGGCTGATGCCAGATAGGCCCCAGGAACGGGTTATTGAGGCGGCTCTAAATGCTGGAAAATCTGTTGAGATGATGGAGATGAGAACTATCAAAACCTACTCGCCAGGGGTTGTTCATGTGGTTGTGGATGCGATGGTTTCTTGAAAATGAAATGTGCCTTAGAGGCCTTTCCCCTCCCCTAACCTTATAAATTACTTCCACAACTGGCCGCCAAAGACCGAAAAACACATAATGTTATAACGTTATAACTATGTCCATGGCAGAGGTATTTGAAGCAAAGCTTCGCAGGGTCGGTAATTCGCTGGGTATTATCATTCCAAAGGAGATTATTATGGCTACTGGCTATGATGACGGAGACACTATTCAGCTGTCTATTCCTTCAGAGAATTTTGAGGAACGGAACCGGCTGATGCGCTCCATTGCCGGCATGTATCGCGGAAAAGGCGGCTTTGAGAGGGAGAAGGAGGACAGGTTTTAGTGCTGCTGGACACATCAATAATTATTGAACTCCTCGCCCAGGAAAGAGGGTCGAAACTTTCCGATGAAATCCTTGATATAACAAAGGATGAAAAGCTGTATATGTCCATAGTCCAGATTGGTGAGATTTCTGACTGGTGCATCCGGAAGGATGCGGATATTTCCTTGACAATAAATACCGTGAAGCAAATTGTGAATGTAATTCCGCTGAACAACATAATTTGCATCAAGGCCAGCCAGATGAAGAATGAAATGCGGCAGAAGGGAATTGAGAAGTTCGGATTGATGGATGGAATCGTTTTGGCCAGTGCCCAGTCAATCAATCAAAAACTGCTTACCACGGATTCGGATTTCAGAATGTCAGAAAAAGTAATTATTCTCAATTAGGGGCTGCCTTACTTCAATGATGTAACCAGCACCAGTGACTCTCTGACATAGATCAAGCCATCATACCTGACTTCTTTGGCATGAACCTCTGATTTTATGACCACCAGGCCAGCATTATCCAGAAGGTTTACTATTTCTTCTTCCGGGTAAAATCTCCATATGAGCTTATCATGCCTGAGGAATGTGCCGGGTGATATTTCCACACCCTTGCCCCATCTCATGTCCTTGGGGGTGAATACTTCGAAAAGAACAACCCCGTCCGGTGCAAGAATCCTGGCAATTTCTTTCAGAATTGCTTCGCTATCTCCTGGTATGGCATGGGTAAGCACATGCCTGCAGATAATAGAATTAAATTTTCCATTCTGAAACGGAAGAGTCCTTGCATCTCCAACGGACTTGTGTACATCAAGCTCGCTCATGGGCAATACGCTGAATGATGAATGTGCAATATCCAGGCACACCAGCTTATCAGCGGTTTTCACAAGCTGACTGGCGGTATTTCCGTCCCCGGAGCCAAGTTCTAAAACCACCCCGTCCATTAACAGTATGTCAGAATAATTGGCCAAATCAAAATATCCCCTCCACTGAGTGCCTTTACTGGTATATGAATGATTCCAGGAAAGCGGATATGTCTCTTTGTTGAACTCTGATTGTTTATACATTCTCCACCACATCGTCGTCCAGCCAGTCTCCATTCTCTTTCCATTCCTGGCTGAACCTGACCCCGCTGAGTGCCAGAAGCAGAACAAAAAGCACTGCCAGTAGTAACGGGCCGATATTCCAATTGCCCTTGATTATCAGCATGACAAGCAGCAAGCTCCATAATATCAGGGAAAGAACACTGGCTATGCGTCCTTTTGGGTTCTTCACATCCCATTTTTTGCTGTTTGCTTCATCTGACAACGAAGTTATATGCTCAGAACCGGCTTCAAGCTTTTCAGATTCTGCTTCCACAGGCTCTACTTCCGGGATTTCTTCTTCGCCTTCTGCTGGACTCGTTGGAACAATTTCCTTTGAAAATTCTTCTTCAGTCATGTTTCCTTCTCCATACAGATGAATTTATATTCATCTTATCGTAAATCAGGTTTGCTTTTCGAGTATCATGATGTACATGTCATTAGGGCCGTTCAGGTATTTTTGCGCCCTCCAGCCAGTACCTTTCAGTAGAGTTTCAAGTTCCTTTTTCGATATGAACAGATAATCGAACCACGGCGTTTTAAACTTCTGGTACCTGGCTCTCATACGAATCTGGCCGCCCATTCTTCCACGTTGATGATTGAATTTATGATACTCCCGGTGAATTTTTTTAGTGGTCTGGTAGGGGTCCATTGTCTCTGCAATTATGTAGGCATCCGGCGAGGTCATGCCATAAAATCGTTTAAGCAGCCATCTGGCTCGCTTGCGATTGGCAAATAATCCGAAATTATTTCCCATCATGGTTATGGTATCGAATTCCCCTAATTTTTTACTAATCTGGGTGATATCCATTAGCCTGAGTTTTTTTAGAGATCTTTCCTTACAGGTCTTTATGGCCATTGGGGAATTGTCGATTCCCAGAACATCAAGTCCCTTTTCTTGAAGATGCAGTGCATGACGGCCGCCGCCACAGCCAATGTCCAGAACCCGGCCTTTAGCATGGTTCATTGCGGCCTGCTGATTCTTTGGCCAGTCCTTATAATCTGAAAGGTAGGCAGTTGGACCCATGGAAACATCAATGTACCCGTCTTCCCGCTCGATGACTTCTTCGGGTTCTTCACCTTTCCAGTAGTCGTATATTCCTCGGCCAAAAGCATCCTCATGGGGTTTCAGCGGCATTTCAGCTTTCACCTCTTTTTAATTGAATATCATAAAGTGCCAGCATTTCATCGGAAGTTGTGGCATCCTCCGGCCCCTTATCCTGCCGCAGTACTCCCATGTATCGTGGAAACCGAATGGCCAGACCATAATTTTTTTTAATCATATCCATGGCGCATGTATGTATGGGCGAAAGAGTAATCTCTGCCCCCCGTACTTCTAAAACGATAGAAGGCTTGAACCAGTAATCAGCCTGCATCTTTGAGTTGACAAGTTTATGAATTTTCTTGACCTTATGCGGTTCCAGCATCTCTGGTAATGCGGCTAGCATCTCATCGTCGAATCCGCTTCCCAGCTTGGTGATTGTCTCAAAATTTGCTTCATTTGCATTGTAGGTGGCCATTAGTAATGCCCCGTAGTTGCCAGCACGCTTTCCCTTGCCGGAAAAGGCTCCCACAATAACCAGATCCGCAGTGTCAGCCATTTCAGTCTTGTAATCTCTCTTGAACTTGATCCAGTTCCAGCCCCTTGAGCCAGCACGGTAGAATGAATCCTCACTCAATGACTTGGCGATTATACCCTCTCCACCATTGCCAATAACATTTTGAAAGTACTCATCAGCTTCTTCAGGATTATCAGTGATAAAAACATCAGCCAGCTTGACACGATCGGTTTCGAAAATGCAGGATTCAAGCATTTTCCTGCGATTGGTATATGGCGTTCTGGTAAAATCCTGGCCGTTCAAATATAGGCAGTCGAACAGGAACAGATTAACAGGGAATTCTTCAATGGCCGAATCAAGTTCATGCTTCCGTCCTCGGCGGCGGCTGACGGTCTGGAACGGCAGCATTTCCCCTGTGTTGATGTCTACAGGAACGCACTCTCCCTCAATGACACATTCCTGTCCCTTGAAGGCAGGGGCCAGCATTTTGACCACATCTGGAAATTGAGAGGTGATATTCTCCAGCTGGCGTGTGAATAATTGTATGCCAGTTTCATTAATATGCGCCTGGATTCGCAGGCCGTCATACTTGTACTCAAAGGCACATTTTCCATCTAGCTTTTCTATTATTTCTGGAATGCTGGCAAGCCGCTCGCAGAGCATTGCCTTGAGCGGTATGCCAACTTCAAGTTTAATTTCATCCAGGCCACCGAGACCATCTCTGGCCAGTATCGCAGCCACTCTGGCCAGGTCCGAGCAAGTATTGTAGGCCCATTCCACTTTGTTCCGTTCTTCCTTGGTTGTATAGGTCACGGCCAGTGCATCAATTATTGTCATGCCCGCAAGTCCCAATCTCATTTTTCCATTGAGAGTTCTGGCAATATATTTTGCCTCTACCGGAGAGGAGTCATGAAAAAGTTTTGCCAATAATTTTAATTTCAGATACTGGGAGCCTGAGCCAGATGCCTCGCTAATCTGCATCAGGCAGTCAAAAACAGTTGCCACATCCAGCGTCTCTGTGAAAAGAGCACTCTGCTTCTTCATGGAAACTGCCTGAAATGCCACGCTGCCCAGATCTCCTTCCTTAATCCACCAGTCCTCTATTTTGGACATATCAACACGGGTAGCCTCATAAATAGCCTTGAGAGCCAGCTTCTCAGCAATGCCCACCTCAATGCCATGAAAATCAGGAGCAATCTTACCCTGGGTCAGGCGGACAACTATCTTAATTTCATCAACTGGTGTCTTGTTGAAAAGTTCTGCCAGCATATCGGCCATATCCAGGCGTTTTCTTGTCCCCTCTATGTTTTCAAAAGCCTCGGCAAGCTTGAGATACTCCATGCTGGTCATTAGACGTCGAGGATATTTAACCTATGTTGTCAGATTATTGTGATTAAGGCACAGGGATTATGGAAGGTGGCTGGCGAGTAAATGAGGACTCCCAACCCTAAAGCAGGCTCATCGATTCCGGTGCAACAAGCTTCACAATAACCGCCATTTGAGCCCACATGCGATTTTCGGCCTCATCAAACACTTTCGAGTTGGGGCTGTCGATTATCTCATCGGTAACTTCTTCGTTTCGATGAGCCGGGAGGCAGTGCAGGAAAATGTAGTCCGGCTTGGCATGTGCTATTAACTTCTTATTAACCTGGAATGGTGGGAAATCTGCCTGGCGCTTTTCCTTCTCTGCTTCATCGCCCATCGAGACCCATGTGTCTGTGTATATTACATCGGCATCCTTCACAGCCAGATCCGGTTCTCTGACTATTTCTATCTTGCAGCCATTCTTTTCGCCAAGTTTCTGGGCACGCTTTGTAATTTCTGCATCTGGTTCGTATCCGAATGGACAAGCTACCACCATGTTCATTCCCACTGCGGCAGAACCCAGCATGAGTGAATTGCAAACATTATTTCCGTCACCTAGATAGACAAGCTTCAGACCTTTCAGGCTGCCTTTATTCTCTTTTATTGTCAAGAAATCGGCCATAATTTGGCATGGGTGTTCCATGTCGTCCAGGGCATTGATGACCGGAACATCAGCATTGAGAGCTAATTCTCGCATAATCTTGTTTGAAAAAGCTCGGTACATGATTACATCAACATATCTGGATACGACCTTGGCAACATCATAAACACTCTCGCGCTTTCCTATCTGAATCTCGCTTGGCGATAGATAAAGTGCTGTTCCACCAAGGTGTGAAAATCCTATTTCAAAACTCACACGGGTTCGCAGGCTGGGCTTCTCGAATATCATGCTCATATGCTTGCCCTTCAATGGCTGGAATTGTCCACCGCCTTTGATCTTGGCCTTCATCTTCATGGCCAGATCCAGAGTTTCGTCTATCTCCATCTCAAAGTCCAGTATGCTTATCATGTCCTGTTTCATATTTTCGCCTTCCGCCTCGATACCGCAACATATAGAAATATCTTATGATTCATCTCATCATTATGGAACAAATGTCGATTCCTCAGGCTCCAGATACGTAAAGACAAAAAGGTTTATATCGCAATGATACCATATCTAAAAGGGGTATAAGATGGATGAGAAGCTCAGTGAGCCAGGTGGGAAAACCAGTTCTTTGATTGCATCAGATTTAGAACAACCTAAGCAGGCTGGCAATTCGGAAGATATGATTGACAGAGATTTTATGGTCAAGGCGAAGATAGGCGATGGACTGTGCCTGGCATCATTGATTCTAGGAATAATAGTGACTATCATAATGCCATCCATGACGGTAGGAAATTATGATGTCTATGACGCATCTCGAGTAATATTGCTCGTCGCCGTGCCAATGAGTGTCGGCGCGATAGCTACTGGGTTACTAGGGACACGTTTCCAGCGGATGGTCAATTACAAGTTCGGCTTCGGCATTGCTGGAGCCGTCCTCGGCTTCATTATGTTGCTGATGCTGATGATTTATGCATTAATGTTCACATTCTTGGGGGAGATACAATGGTAGACAAGGATTTCTACTTGATTACAGGTGGGGGCCATCTAAAGGTTCTGGCCGTTGAAGACAAAGGGTTGAAGATGCCTTTCATTGCCTTGGTGTCATTTGCCGCAGGTTGCATGGCTCTTTCTATTCATTGGCTCTCCCTGATTAATATTCCTGCATTTTCAGCTACTATGGTTCTGGCGGCAATCTCAATATTAGCTGGACTCAAATCCTCCCTTAATCTGCTCATGCCAAGCCGTTTTTCCTGGGCTGGAAATTACAAGTCAGGTTTCTGGGGTCTTCTAATGGGTGCCAGTGCGATGATTATCGCATTGTTCCTGTGCTTTGTGGGCTTCATTCTCCTTGGTGGTGCATGAATGGGCGAGATACCGGCCAGTCGTTTATTGGCAATCTGGGCGGTGGTTATGATAATAGTCATGGCAGTGCTAGGTTCGACGGCGTACTATTGCCTTGAGGCTGGCTACTTCACAGGAACCCTAAGAGTTTTAGTGGTGGACCACGGGACCTACCCTTACGATGACCTAGATTACTCGTATTATTCATATAGCTCTTACAATCATGATTACATGCTGTATGTCGACGGAGAGATGGTTGAATCATCTTCTGTGAATCAGAGGTTCTGGAACGAGGTGGCAGCCGTCAAGCAACATGAGATCTGGGTGGTCAACGAATATGGTCTGGAGTCCAATCATCTCAACGTGTCAGTCGATTTCAGAGGTACTGTATTTAGAGAACTTGATATCGGCAACCTTACTATGATATCGGCCACTATTAATCTGGAACTCTCCCAGATAAATTATACACAACCAGTTAATCTGTATCTTGATGGGGTGTACTTTGACAATCGAACAGTCCAGAGATATGGTCTTGCCTATGACATGGACACTGCAACTTTTATGGTGCCGGTGGAATTTGGCGGTTCTTATTATCTTAGGGTTGAGTACATGGGATTCAGCTCAACGACAATCGTGGATGCGGATGATTGGGAAGTGACCGCCAGAATTAACATTTTCTGAGATTGTTTCCATTTATTCCGTCATCCTCATCTTCTGAAATTCTTCCAGATGCGAAGCCAGAAATCGTGAACTACCAGGCCTTAAATACAGATGAATAAAATTCATCCTAATGAGCATACTATAATAGATGTTATATAAGAAAAAGCAATTTTGCATTTTATACAAGAGGGTGGTGGGTGTTTAACCGCCATCTTAAAAGGAAGGAAAATTATGTCTAATCTAAGAATAATGGTAAAGCCAGCTAATCCTGGCAATGTGAATGTGAAGTTATGGTGCTATGTTTCTCCTGGGCCAAAATATGATAAAACATATGTAGCATCGAAAGACAAACCTCTAGATGTGAACCTTGATCTCGAACCATCAAATTACTCTGTAACTATATCATGGTCTGATGGATATCACAATATCACTGGCTCCACCGCTGACAATGGAATCATAGTCAACGGCAAGGATCATTTATATTATCAAGTACTCGGAAAGCCCAAAGGAACAAGCCAGATAAGTGCGAATTTTGCGTTCGAGGTAAAGTGAGGCGATACAATGACCAATCTTAGAGTAATGGTAAAACCAGCGAATCCAGGGGATGTAACTGTACACATACTATGTTATGTTTCTCCTGGACCGAAGTTTGATAAAACATATGTAGCATCGAAGGACAAACCTTTAGACATAAGTCTAAGCCTTGAACCATCGAACTACTGTGTGGCGATTTCCTGGAAAAGCGGCTACCACAACATCACCGGGTCTACTGCAGACAATGGCATAGTAATAGATAACGATAAGCATCTCTATTATCAGGTTTTAGGAGAGCCAGAGGATGCAAATGGCATAAGTGCCACATTTGCATTTGAAGTCACGAAGAAGGATATCGTGGACGACAGGGTAGAAACGATAAAGAAGGGTTTGAAAGCCTATTACCCACTAAAAGGTGACGCAAATGATTACAGCGGCAATGATATGAACGGCACAGCAAGTACCGAAGTGAAATATGTACCAGGGCCGTTCGGCAGATCTGCCGCTTTCACGAATAGTGGAGCGAATATCAAGCTGCCGAACTTCCAGAGATATGCCAATACATATACCCTATCCTGCTGGGTCTACCTGGAGGATTACAAGAACATTGACCCACAATCGAGTGATTATGGCACATTGGCAGGCCGCCTTGCAGTAAAGCATGTGGACGGAACACTCCAGTTTGCTTTTTACTATGATTCAGCGGACAAGGCTGACAACCAGCTGTTATTCCTCAATTCAACTTCGAAGCTTGAGTTGCACAAGTGGCATCATGTTCTCATCAGCTACAACCATGCGGTCAGGCAATTGGTGATGTACATTGATCGAAAGCTGGATGTGAGACATGACCTGAGTTCCAAGATATCAACCACTGACAGATCGCATTTTCCGGCATTCCAATCAATAGGTGGTTTCCCTGGGACAAGCTATGCCTATGCCTCAACCCTCAACGGAAAGGTTAGTGATGTATTCCTCCTTGACATAGTGGCTGAGAAGGATGACGCAAACTTCCTGGGCAACATCATGAAGCCCCAGGATTTTACTTGGCACATGCCAGAGAATGAGGCTATAAATCTGCGACGCAATGTCGAAAACACCAACAAGAATTGCGCTCCCGCATGGTGGTGGGTTATACCGTTGGTAGGACAATTAGCGTTGTATGCGGCTGCCCGATGCAGTATGGAAGGCCCATCGAGTCCACCGGTAGATGAGGTAGTACGGAGGATCAACGAGAAGATAGGATACCCCGCACAGGTGGGTAAAAGAGTCAGCCGGTCGGACATAAATCTAGACAGTTCGGTCCGGGTGCACATAGATATCGGAGGTGAGGGCGTTATCCAATACGAAGGTATGCACACTGGCTTCCCCGATGCGATAAATCTGAATGCCCTAGAATATAAGTCTGGCCATGACAAGCAGCCAGGGTACGAGATACCAAATCTGGTATGGATAAAGGATACTGGCTGGACTGCTTTCCCATTTGCGGATAATTTTGCAGATTACGTCACTATGCAGAATATCACAGATTGGCTTGACGAGGAAGTTGACGATATTGCTAGAATAATCAAGCCGTCTGGCGAGATAGCACTCTGGGTCGCCGTGGACCATTTCAAGGACAAGATTGAGGCACTAGCAAAACGCTTGAACGCCAAGGTTATCTACAACGATACGGATGAGTTTCATGGTATGGCTGGCTGGCCCAAAACTACTATCGCCCTTAACTACTATAGCGACGAACTCTGATTTGCCCTCACTGGTTCCAGGTCTAACTGTCTGATAATGTTTCAGATGAAGTCAACTGCTCAATTATGCCTGCATCATCTTGAGGAAACTTTCCAGATGCGATGCCAGTACATCATTATCTGTAAAACCGCAGGCTTCCAGATTCGGGCCTGCAATAAGTGCATACTTGCCGTCAACCACCATATCAGTCGCAATGAGGCCAGTTCTTCTGAAAACCTTTACTCCAGATTGAATTTTCTGGCCTGGAAGTGTTATTACCGATATATCCACCCCCCGGTTAATGGCAGATGCCAGTTTCCTATCCAATGCATCCCTGAGCGCGCTGGCATTGGAAGTTGATATCATGACCCTAACCCTGGCCATGCCCAGGAGATCACCCATTTTATTGAGCACTTTTTCCTTGCCAGTGATTGTGTAGATAACCTGGGGCATTCCTTTTTCCCGGAGAATGCCGTGGATCATCTCCAGATCGTTAAAGGTCTCGCCCAGCCTGGAGAAAATCCGCTCTTTCAGAACTAGCGGCGGTTCAGGCGCATACTGTCTTGGGCGGCCAGGTGTAACTGTAACATAACCCTTCTCCACAAGGGCATCCAGAACCTTGTACATGCTGGTTCTTGGAACCTGGGCCGTGACCGCAATAGATTCAGCATCTGATATCTGTAACGCCACAAGGGCGATGTAGGCTCTTGTCTCATATTCTGAAAAATTGAGGATAGAAAGGTCATCTCTTATCTTCTTGTATCGCTCAAGCAACGTTTCCATTCCCATGCCAGCTAATTCTTCCACGTCCAAAATTATCACCTTTTGTAGTGAGTAGGGCTACAAAACATTTAAGTCTATCTCTTCTATACGTGTGTATGGTGATAATATGCCTATGGTTGTCAAGGAAACTGCGCTGAAACTTAACCTGCCCAAGAAGACTGGCTCATTGTGCCCAGAGTGCAAGGCCCGCATCACAGCAGATATTTATGAAGAGAACGGAAAAGTCATGATTAAAAAAACTTGTCCAGATCATGGTGATTTTAAAGATATTTACTGGTCAGATGTTGAGCTTTATCTCAAGTCAGAAAAATGGGCCGTTGACGGCATGGGCGTGGATAATCCTACCGTGCCAGTTGAAAAGGGCTGTCCAGATGATTGTGGCCTTTGTGATTTACATATGAGTGGAACATCACTGGCTAATCTTGATTTAACAAATCGATGCAATCTGCGCTGCCCAATATGTTTTGCCAATGCAAATGATGCAGGCGTGGTCTATGAGCCAATATTCGAGGAAGTCACAAGCATGCTTCAAACACTCAGGGACGAGCGTCCAGTTCCAGTAACTGCAGTTCAGTTTGCAGGCGGTGAACCGACAATTTATCCACAATTTTTTGAGGCCATTGCCAAAGCTAAGGAGCTTGGATTTGCGCAGATCCAGGTGGCAACAAATGGCATAAAAATGGCTAATGACCCTACATTCACACAGAGAATGGTGGATGCTGGCATGCATACAGTTTACCTTCAGTTTGATGGCCTGAGAGAGGAAAATTACATCCAGGCAAGGGGAAAGCCTCTTCTGGACGTGAAGAAGAAGGCAATCCAGTCCTGCAGAGATTGTAATCCAAAACTTTCAGTTGTTCTTGTGCCAACCATGGTTAATGGCCTCAATGATGATCAGCTTGGAGAAATAATGAAATTTGCTGTGGAAAATAGAGATGTTGTGAAGGCAGTTAATTTCCAGCCAGTGTCTTTCTCAGGTAGAATGGACAATGAAGAGCGTGAAGCAGGACGTTTCACACTTCCAGACATGGTGGACCGATTGGCCAAGCAGACCGATTACCTGACAAAAGATGACTGGTATCCTGTTCCTGTTGTAACACCAATCTCAGAATTCCTTTCAGTTGTCACCGGTGAACCTCAGCTGGCTTTCACACCGCATCCGCATTGTGGTCTGGCTACCTATCTTTACATTGAGAAGGATGGCACAGTAACTCCAATTACCAGATTCCTTGATGTTGAGAATCTTTTCAGAGACATCAAGAAACTGGCAGACTCTGCAGAGGGCAAGAAAATCCAGGCCGGAACAAAGGTCAAGGCATATGCTCTCATCAGAAAATATTTCAATAAGGATAAAGCACCAGGCGGCATGAGCGTCAACAAGTTTCTGAAGCAGCTGGAAGGCATATTCTCATCAACCGAGAAGGAAGCAACAGCAGAACTCAGCTGGGGCGGCCTCATGATGGTTGGAGGAATGCATTTCCAGGACCTTTACAATTATGACATTGAAAGAGTCAAGAGATGTGTTATCCACTATGTTGTACCAGACGGTAGATTAATTCCATTCTGCGCATTTAACACTGGGCCTGAATACCGAAAAGAAGTTGAGGCAGCACATTCCATTACCTTCGAAGAATACAGGGCCAGGCATGG
>JAGLQM010000089.1 GCA_023136815.1 Thermoplasmata archaeon | reverse complement strand
CAGACAAGGCTGGTTCTGGGACTGGGTATCAGCGCAGCACTGAATGCGCCGATTCCAGAGGCGGACTTCAGCCTTTACAGAATGTAATAATGTCTCGATTCTTAGAGTTCGCTATGAGGGAGCGGTCCAAAGGAACTTATTCCCATTCGATCAAGAACTCACAGTGGGATGCCCCCTTGAGCTGGCATTGTGTCTCCACGACAGTTCCTTTATTCTTGGTCAATTTGAGAACACCTTCGAAGACTCCTGTTATATTAAGGCAAGTATTATCCGATATGGCAAAGTCAACAGCCTTAAGAATAACCTTCTTGCTGCCCAATTTACTCGATATTCTGCCGTAATTGAATGCTTCATTCCATTCTTTAAGAATTTTGGCAATAAGGGTTTCAATTTTCAAGAATCGAACGACATAGCCCAGCAGACCGAGATTCATAATAACAAATTTACCTCCTTGTTTGACATTGTTTTTTCCCTTCGTCTCGACAAGCCAGTTATAGCATTTAATCAGGAGATGAATTTCATACCATTGTCCAGATCGTATTGAATTAGGGTCAAAACCGACATAATCAGAACACTCTTTGATACCATCCTGCCCCCACTTTTTCTTGATATATTTCAAAAAGCTGATTAGTATATCGCCACGTACCTTCTTTTCATCTTCCATTACCATTGAATTAAGATAATATCATTTAAACCTTTTGGCTTTATTCTTTTTTTCAATAAACTAATAGAGGAAATATTTACTGCCGCACATGGCTGAATGCCAGACCTTCACAAACCTGAAGGTTGCTCTGCTTTCGAGTTCGGCCCGAAAGCAGCGGCAGTAGGGCGTGGTGCGTTTTTAATAATCAGGGGCGATGCTGTCATAGGTCTATTTGGTCTGCTGCACTGGATCCATATCATTTACCCTGCTTCTCGTCGTCCAGCACATTCTTTGCGTCAGGAACAAACCCAAAAAACTCTTCAAGCTTATCGCAGGCATATTCATCACATTGGCCACAATTTATCACGCCTCTGGCCATACCGCAGGCCCGCATCTCACACTTGTTGCAGTGGGCGAATTTGACCCCTTCGGTTGTGCAACCTTGACAGTTAATGTTCTCTGGTTTTATGTCTGCGCCGTACATCCCTGACCAATCTTCAGCGGTCTTAATCCGCAAATCATTATCATCATTCTGCTTTGCCAGATAGGCAGGACATTCCGTGCAAATCAGTCCGCAATAGCCTATTATTTTGTCCATAATATCATAGCCAATATTGAAATAAGAATACTTAAGAATTTAGAATAGGTCAAATATTATATTCCAAATAAGCAATCATGAACTATGAGCATACCCCGGGACAGGATGTACCTCAAATTTCGCCTTTACGGTTTTCTGAAGAATCTGCGATTCTTTGATCCATTCATAATACTGTTTTTCATAGATGCTGGTCTGTCATTTTTATCTATCGGATTGCTATATGCGATTCGCGAGATATTCATTAATATTTTTGAGATGCCAACCGGGTTTCTGGCAGATACTTTCGGCAGAAGGAAATCCATGATTCTATCTTTCTCTTTCTGCCTGATGGCATTTCTCATTTTCTATATCTTCCCAGGGTTCTGGTTCTATGCCCTGGCCATGGTTTTCCTGGCTGCTGGTGAGGCATTCAGGAGCGGCACCCACAAGGCCATGATATTCGATTATCTGAAAATGAAGAATATCGAGCACAAGAAAGTGGAATATTATGGACGTACGCGTTCAGCATCGCAATTTGGGTCCGCCATATCGGCTCTCATAGCTATTGTTCTTGTCATTTACACCGGAGACTACAGGATAGGATTCCTGGCATCCACTATTCCTTATGTTCTCGAGCTTTTTCTCATGGCCTCTTACCCATCATATCTTGATGGTGATATTGCCATAGGCCGTGAAAGGTCGAAAGACGGGCTAAAAAAATCATTTTCAGAAACATGGCATTCGTTTATTGACATATTCAGAAATAGAAATGCCATGCGCGGCATAATGAATTCTTCTATTTTTGGCGGTGTGTTCAGGGCCTCCAAGGAATATCTTCAGCCGATATTGGAAGCCCAGGCTATAGCCCTGCCAGTTATTCTATATCTGGTGGAACAGGAGAGGATCGCTATTCTGGTGGGTGTGACATATTTCTTCCTTTATCTATTGACATCCATCACATCCAGGAGTGCAGGAAAAATCGCCTCGAAACTCTCGGAAGTATCACAGGGGATAAACATCACGTTTGTGATTGGAGCATTATTGCTTATAATTTCTGGAATTTCAACGTACATGCAGTTGTATCCAATAGCAATGGCATCTTTCATTGGCCTATACATAATTCACAATATTCGCAGGCCTATGAACGTCGGGTACATAAGCGATACAATTCCCAACAAGGTCATGGCCACAGGCCTCAGTGTTGAATCCCAGATGAAAACCATGATTACTGCGGTCTTCGCCCCCCTTATTGGCTATCTGGCTGATGTGTATGGGGTTGGTCAGGCTCTGGCAGTCGTGGGAATTATTTATCTTGCTCTTTTGCCTATGGTGGCTGTGAGAAAGGCCGAGGTAAAGATTTAAGGGGCTTCATCAAACCAGCTTCCTGAACTCCCTGGCGGTAAAAGCCATGATTAATGGATTCTGAAAAGAGCCTGCCAGACAACCACAATTGGAGCAGTCAGTATCGGGTCCAAAGCAGCGTCTTGTCTTCCATTTCACGTCAAAATGCAGCACATCATCGCCCCAGTAACATCTGCTGCGGTGATCCGCCACTTCATACCATTTGATCATGACATTGCTGAGTAAAAGTTGTCTGGGATACTTCATTTTAACTCTTTTCAGCTCTTCAACAATAAGTTTTCTTTCCTCGGACTTCACGTGCATGGGAATTTTGACATTGGTTCCTGATGCGCAGATATTGCAAACAACGCCTCTGAAACCATGCTTTTTTGATAGTCTGACCACGCCTTCTAGATCCTTATAATTGCTGGTGGTTATGGTCATGTTTATGGCAACGCGTCTGTCACCGGAATAATTTTTCATAACCTTGTTAAAAGTTCCCTTGCCTCTGATTGCATCATTGGTCTTCCGCATACCGTCCAGCGACACGAAAAGTAGATGATTGAACTTTTTTGGGATGAAAATAGTTCCATTAGTAATTACGTAAACATAGGGAAATATCCTGTGGGCCAGCATAAGAACATCTGTTCTAAGGGCAGGTTCGCCACCAACAAGCAGAACAAATCTCACGCCCTGTTTGTGAAGCTTTTTGAACCGCTTTTTCCAGATGGCCAGCGGTAGTTCCTTCTTCTCAAAAATATCCTTGCCATGAAAGTGATAGCAATGACCGCACCTGAGATTACAATTATCAGTTATGTCGATTTCAGCGAAGAACTTGATACCACGAATTATTCTCTTCAATTCAAGATAGGCCAGATAGGGAGCCAGGCTGAATTGATTCATTGTTTCAAATAATCGCAAACGTACAGTGTTGGCTTCTTCACGTTCAGGATTAGATCCTCGCCTGCAGGTATCAGCAGAATATCATACTGGCATGGTCTGACTGCGGGGTTCTTTCCAAAGCCCCAGTCGATTTCGCCGTGCAGAAAATGCATGGTTTCCTGATTTCTGCCTACATTGAAGACAAATTCACCAACTGGCAAGTATCCAAATGTGGATGCTGATTCTTTCCCCTGGCCCTCGATTACTGTGCTCATTACGCCATTGTCGTATTGGTTTATATTGCCTGGGTTCGTGCCTCTGAAATAGTCCGCAATGCCTGGAAATGTCTCAGCCAGCAACTGGAAATCTATGTCCCGACCAAGGAACATCTCTTTGACTTTTAAATCCATATTAATCACCTTTTTGGCAGGGGATAGTCTTGTGTTAAATATGCTTTGGGATTTAGATAGCAAATAACTTATTTCCAGAGCCATTTAGAAAATATCAGATTTATTCTTATTTTCATTCAAACAGATTTAAGCTGATATA
>JAGLQM010000088.1 GCA_023136815.1 Thermoplasmata archaeon | reverse complement strand
CGATTAGTTTAGCGTCAGAGCCTACTATCGCTTAACTATCCACTAATCAATACAATGCTTTTCTTACCTTATCCAGCAGCTCACAGGCCTTGCAAATCTCGCCCATGGTCGGTTCCCCACACTTATCACAGTGATTCAGTTCCGCAGGCGGGAAATGCGCCCTCAATGGTTCAATCATCTGGTCATAGCTGCTGAGAATGGAATGCCTTGTGCCAGGAGTTTCTTTCTCCATCTGGTTAATAATCTCCAGAAAACCAAGTCTATGAGCGCGAGGGCGGCTGGGGCAGTGCATGTCCAGGTATGGAATTTCCATTACATCTGCGTATAATTTTATCTCGGATTCTGGAACCATGCGTAAAGGTATCATTCGGGGCACAAGGCCTGCCTGTGTCTTCTTGTGCGGTCCTAATCTCACAAGCCGCTGTACATCTCCATTAACTATGTTCATCAACACGCTCTGGCTCATGTCATCAAGATTATGCCCGAATGCTATTTTCTCAACGTTCAATTCCCTGGCCCGGCGGTTGAGAAGGTTTCTGCGCAATACTCCGCAGTAAGTGCATGGCCGCCATTCATCACCTAGAGCGATAATCTCGTCCATGCGGATTCCGAAGCTTTCTTTGAAGTTTAATATCTCATGGGGTATGCCCAATTTTTCAGAGAACTCAGCAGCCAGCTTCACTGATTTTTCCCGGTAGCCAACCAGTCCTTCATCAACAATGAGTGTAATTAATTCCACGCCCTGATGATTGGCAAAAACCTGGCTGAGAATGTAAAGCGTTGACATGGAATCCTTACCGCCGGAAACTGCAATGGCCAGTTTCGCCCTGGCAGGTACTTTTCCTTGAAGTCTAATCTCTTTCTGCACCCGGCGTTCCACGTATTCTGCAAAATGTTTCTTGCAGAGACTGGCTCCGCTGTATTTTATGTCAATTATGGATTTTTCGGGGCATCTGTGGCATGAGGTCATTGTATCTGGCTCCTAATTTTGACACTTGTATTATAATCTATTTATCAAAAATCTGCGTTTCCCCTAACTTGGAATCTAAAAACTACCGACCTGCCGGAAAGACTATATCTTGAGTCTATATTATGTGAGATGGTGGAAACGTGATAAAGACTTACATCGAGGGTTTTGACAATGCGCTTGGCGGAGGGGTGCCATCTGGCCATACTGTGCTGATATCAGGAACTCCCGGGACCATGAAATCATCTGTGTGCCTCAATCTCCTTTACAAGAATCACAAGAACGAAGGCAAGAAAAGCCTCTTCATCTCCCTGGAAGAGACCAAGGACAGCCTGCTCACTGGTATGAATCGTTTGAAGATAGATGATTTTGATGAGAAAGATCTGTTCATAGTTGACCTGGCCAAGCTGAGAATGGAGTATGATGAGGTTGACCAGATGCAGGACTGGATACGCTTTATAACTGAATATCTCTCCCGGCGGGTTAAAGAGGATAATGTGGACATTGTGGTCTTGGATTCTCTCACTGCTCTTTATTCGCTTATAGAACTGGACAAGCCTCGCCAGCAGTTATTTCAATTCTTTGGATTCCTGAAACGTCTGGGCGTAACATCTTTCCTTATCTCGGAAATGAACCCCGGATCAGAGGCATTTGGCCCTTACAGGGAAGATTTCCTGGCCGATGGGAACATAATGCTCAAACTTCATGATGTTGGTGATACAGATATTCAACTCAGAATAAGGTGCGTGAAAATGCGACATGTGGATCACGAACGAGCATATTTCGTGCTCATCCATCGAGGCGGCAGATTCATGGTTACTCCTGTAATCTCTGATTAGGGGAGTATATTAATAGTGAAAGGCGATGAATTCGAGATTCATCTGTTTTTGATTTCCTCTGACATTTTAAAATTATCAAAAAACTTTAAAAGAATTTAAAAAAAAATGGAAATTCATGCCATATTTTATAGATTACTTCTAATATTACTCTGCAACAAAACCGAAAAAAAGAATGCAATCAAGGGGATTATAAAATGATAATCAAAAAAATATCTATTGCAATTATTGCAATGACGCTAATTCTGAGTGGGCTTGGAATCATGGCTGTAGGTCAGGACGCACCTGCAGAGATCGATAGATTACCCATTGGCAACGAGCCTAGATCGGTTCAGAGGGTTGTACTTGCAGAGGACTTCACCAACATAGACTGCGGAGCCTGCCCTGGCCATGATGAGAAATGGACTCCTGCCATAGAACAGGTAGGATACAGCGTGGTGGCACCGGCGTATACCCATGTGCATTGGCCAGATCCTCTCGATGAATGGAATGTGCATGAGAACATGTATGAATGCGCCAACAATAGAAGGAGAATGTTAGGTTTCAGTGGTGTACCAAATGCCTGGATTGATGGCACGGGAGTCGCGGAATCCCGACCCACTGCCGAATATGTCCAGATGTTCAATGACAGAGCCGCGGTTCCGGCGAATGTCTCTATTACAACTTCAGGATACATAAATCCCACATCCAGACTAGGCACAATCTCGATACATGCTGAGGCTGTTGAAACTATAGGGCCCGGCGACTACAGGTTGATGGTCTACATTTGGGAGAATAACGTGTCAAGGTATGCACCCTATCCGAATGGCGAAGCCGAACAGGACTGGGCAGTATGGTTCATGATGCCCGATGAAAAGGGTAAGGCCATCTGGACAACTGGTGCATCTGTCGGCGAATCTGTTGATGTATCCCACAACTTCAAGTGCGAATCAGACTGGAACTTGAGTGAGATGGGCTCTACTGTTTTTATTCAGAGGTTCGACACATTCGAGGTTGAACAGGCCGCCGTGGACCTGTTTGATGACCCTGTGCCTACCCATGATGTTTCCGTTATCGGAACCAATATTCTACCGGTTTATGATTTCGGAAGCCAGTATACTCTCGACTGCACTGTTTACAACACCGGAACATCGAACGAATCAAATCTGGAAGTGAAACTTATCGAGGATGGCGTAACCCAGGATACGCAATACATAGTATCCTTATCAACGGACACGCCTCAAGT
Source organism: Thermoplasmata archaeon (assembly GCA_023136815.1). Taxonomy (GTDB): domain Archaea; phylum Thermoplasmatota; class Thermoplasmata; order SG8-5; family SG8-5; genus JAGLQM01. The sequence goes on along the minus strand of JAGLQM010000088.1, from coordinate 981 downwards.
CCTCAACTTTTCATGGACTGCTCCATCCATCGCAGGTTTCTACAATCTCTCTTTTGAAGTTAGTACTGTTTCCGGAGAGACATTAACTTCAAACAATATCTGGACACAAAATATTGAAGTGATCTACTACCCAGACATCTATCTGGGGTCAGGAGGGTTGGACTTCACTGTTGCTTCGAATGAGAATGGCATTGAGAACTTCACCATAGGAAACAATGGAACAAAAGATTGCAACTTCGAAATCAACATCGGATCCGAATATGAAACATTCGGTGCTTTTGGAAGCCCTTTTTTACTCCAAAACACAGACCGGGGCAACCTTTATCTGGTGACCAGTGACACGATCCTCTGGAAATCCGAATTCTATTTGGAAATCAAAGTTACAACAGATTTATACCACTTTGTGTATGAGGGAAACGCTCTCACGGGATCATTCAACAAGATCTCTGAAGTTCATGTGGCTGACAGCGGCACCGGTACCGGGTTCTATTCCTCTGGAGCCATTAATGTTCCACTTACGGCAGGTAAATATTATTACATCGGAGCCTGCTGGAATGGAAGTACCTCATCTGGATATCGTGTTGTAACCCTCCCAGTACCAACCATCTTCGGAAGCTTGCAAACCGGGGTTTTCGGTAGTGTAGCCAATTACCCCCCGGCGGATCCCGTCACCCAGACATGGAGCGGACAACCGGTAGCATTTTATCAAAGGCTCAGAACAGGAGCTGGACAGCCAAGTTGGTTATCTTCTGTTACACCTTCGACAGGTGTGGTTTCCCCTGGCACTGAAGACCCTGTATCTGTGAACGTCTATGCCTCTGGTTTGAGGGCTGGCTTCACCGATTCTACATTCATCTCGGTAAGTAGTGATGACAGGGACGAGCCGAAGATCAATATTCCTGTGAACTTGACCGTGGTAGTTGGCCACACTGGTTCTATTTTCCTGGATGAGGAAGTATATAATCCAGAATCAACCGCAAC
>JAGLQM010000087.1 GCA_023136815.1 Thermoplasmata archaeon | reverse complement strand
AAAAATAAAGGGGGAGTAATCCTAATTCGTGAAATTACTGATTATACTTCTGATCTATATCGGTCCTTCAATTCTCCGACCTTGCCCTGGTTCCAGGAGCTTACCTTGCTGAAGAATCCTGTTACCCTGGTGATTCCCTCAATATTCAGGGAATCGCACTTGGGGCAGGAACTTTCAAGGCCGCGGTGTGTTTTACCGCAGTCCAGGCAGCTTGTGAATTCCGGGCTGAATGCTATCTGGGCATTCTGTGTGTTCTTCATGGTCTTGGCAACAAAGTTTGCCAGTGATTCCGGTGACGGCTTGCTCTCTCCAAGCCATACATGGGTCAGTGCCCCGGCCTCTATTAGCGGATGATATTTTCCTTCCTTCTTTACCTTGTCAATTGGGTTCATCTCTGCTGAAACATTCAGGTATGTTGAGTTGGTGTAGTAAAGTTCTCCGGCACCGCGGTTTCCCTTGATGACAGTTGGGGCATGCATTGGGTGCATCTTCATGTCCAGCTTTGCCATTCTATAGGCTGTGGATTCTGCCGGAGTTTGCTCAAGAGGCATCTTGATGCCGTACTCATTACCAATTCTTTCTGCCTCGCGGTTCATGTGAGCTATAACATTGAACCCGAACATCAGGGCGTCCTTTGATTCATGAAGCTCCTCACCAGTGTGGAACTGTATCATTTCATTCAGGCCCAGCATTCCAACCAGGAAGCTTGCCTTGTGGAGTCTGTAATATGGTTCTCCATCACGTTCCATTGCAAGTAATGCCAGAGGTCCGTACTTTCCCATTTTCAATAATTTGGTGATGAAATCTTTCTTCTGGACATGTGCCCTGGCTGCAATCTGTAGGCGTTCGGTGATAAGCTCGAACAGGCGTTCATCATCCATGTTTGCCTCGTATGCTATTCTTGGCAGGTTGAGTGTGACATTCTGCATTGCGGAATATCTCATTTTCCAGGGAGTTTTTGCATCATCCAGGTCTGTATCATCTAGCTTAAATGACAACCTGCAACATTCGGAAATTTTTGCTGTATCTCCACGGTCAAAGACGAAGTAGGTATTTCCTTTCTCTGAAGCCACAGCACAAATTTTGTTCAGGAATTCCTCATGTCCTTCTGTTTTGTAAAATTTCTCTGTAATATGAACATTTGGCTTCGGGAAAAAGAATGGTCTGCCAAGTGCGTCGCCTTCCATGTAAACATCCATTAGCGCACTGACAAATCTTTGTGACTCTGGTAAAAAATCGCTGTAGTTCTGCCCTAGATCTTCGCCGCCAGGTCCAATAGCTGGCACATCCATGAAATGCTTTGGAACCTCCCAGTATAGGTTCAGGTCACTGAAGATAGACTGGCCTCCACGGGCAACTGCCTGCTGTGCAAATTCATAAATTAAAATTTGAGCCAATTGCTTCATCTGCCTATCATCAACATTCTCCAGGTACGGCGCAAGAAACAGGTTCACAGCGTCCCAGCCGATAGCCCCTGCAAAATGCCCCTGTAATGCTGCAGAAAATTTGATAATATGCTCAATAAGAACATCTGGATGCTTTGCTGGTTTGGCAATTGACAATGCATTTGGTAAATTTAATCCAAACTTTTTCACATATTCCATGGACTGGCCACAGCAATATGGTCTGTCAACCATTCCCAGATCATGGAGATGAATATCACCTGCCATATGTGCGTCTGCTATGGATTCGTCAAACACTTCAAGCAATGCAAATTCTTTCTTGATATTCTCAGCCAAGGTGAGGTTTGTCGCTTCCGGGCCGTGTGGTACGTTTGCATTCTCCTTATTAGGGCTGATTATTATCTCTCTGGCATCATACAGGGGCACACCTAGTCTTGTATGCTGTTTTCTTATTCTGGCCAGGCCATATTCCACAAGCTTGGCATTTGTCAGCTCGCGAATCAAGGGTGCGGTAATATAGTCTATATCTAGTGATAATATGAGTCTCTCTACTTCTTTAGATACGATAGAAGCAGCGTCTTCGCTGATATTTGTCTCGCGTATCAGAGCATCGTGGATCCTCTGCTTGTCCCATTCTTTAATATCCTCATCCGAGGTTCTCACGAATAGAGAGTACTCTGTCGATTCCGGATTCCCCATCCCCAAATTCGACACTGAATCGGCATTTTCTTTCACTTGTACCTGCTTCATTTTTATTCCCTTCCTTTCTATATATTTAATATTATAGTTTTATTTACATATCTCTATTTATAGATTGATTAAACTATATTGCAGTTTATATATCCTCATTTATATATCGACTTTATTTTTTTGTAGCCTCTATGTCCACACCCTTCACCACAAACAGCAATTTGCTATTTGACCACGCCATTTTTACAGCCCACAAGATCGCCACCATAACGATCCATATTAACCCAACATGCGGCACTATTTTGTTGAGAACACCTAATATTTACTTCTCATTTAAAGAGATTTTTGAACTATATGTGGTAACAAACCCCCCTACCGAAAAGGTTATCTATTACCAGGTTTGTTATCAGGCGGGAGCCATAATGTTCATACCAGATAGTACTTTCAAAAATGTCATAGTTCAAGAATTAAAGAAAGGTGACAAATCTATTAGTAGCTTGTACAGGGCTCTCAATGATGAAGGGTACAAAGTTCATCGTTTAGTTATAACAGGTTATCTAAAGGCAATGGAAGAAATGGGTGTTCTTACATCAAGAGAATTTCCACCTTCAAAGGTTTATTCAATATCTGCCAGTGCTGAAAAAGACATATATGAAACAGTTGGGAATATTTGCATGAATTTGGAGTTACCTATAGAAAAGAAGGCCGAAGTTGCTTTCTACTTTTTCCAGAAATTATTCCACCGCCCTATATTCCTGGGAGAGATGGTTCGCGCGGGTTTTGAGGTGGATCCAGAGTCCTTTGCTGTCAAGATATCCACCGAGGAAAGACAGGAAGTAAAAAAGTTACTGGCCAAGAAAGGATTCAAATTACCTCACCGGGATCCTGCCTTCCAGATTATAAAAGTAAAGTATGACCAGGAATTTGATGATATAATCCAGCAAATGCTGCTTCAGAAGTTTAAAGCATCTAATTTATCAATTGGAACAAAACAAACAAAACTGGGGCTCTGATTTTCATGTCTAAAAGATGGGCTCAGGAAAGAAAAAAGGACCATTATTACAAGATGGCCAAGCGTGATAATTATCGGAGTCGGGCGGCTTACAAACTTAGCCAGATTGACAGAAGATTTGACATATTTAATACAGGAGACGCAGTCATAGATTTGGGTGCAAATCCAGGTAGCTGGAGCCAGATGGCCCTGGAATTGGTTGGGGAAACTGGCATTATAATCGCACTGGATCTGAAACCAATAGAATCAATCCCTGGAGTGACATTCATCAAGGGCGATGTAAGGTCAAAAATCACAAAAAAGAAAATTACCGAACTAATACCAGAAACTGGAATTAATGTCATTGTTTCAGATATGGCACCCAATATAAGCGGCAACTATTCACTTGACCATGCAAAGTCCATAGAATTAGCAGAGATGGCCCTGGAATACGCTGATGAATTTTTGAATAAGGGTGGACATATGATAGTCAAGGTTTTTGATGGCGATTTAGCTGGCGATTATTTTGGCCAGATAAAGGAGAAATTCAAGATATCAAAACGCTATGCTCCAAAAGCATCAAGAAAATCCAGCTCTGAAATTTATATGATTGGCATGTCTAAAAGGTAGCTAATTTGCTAATCTGGATTATTACTGAACATGTCTCGTCTGATTCACTATTTTGAATCAGTCTAATCCTATTTTTGATTGCAGATTTTCTAGTAAAAATGTCAAAAATAGGTGAAGATGAAGCAGAGCTTCATATGTTTCGTGAAACACGAAGTGGTTCACGTTAATACGCAAATTTGACATTTAAACCAAATAATATTTGTCAAATCTGCGTATACCTATTTTTGATTATAGATTTTTCACTAAAAGTGTCAAAAATAGGTTAAGATGAAGCAGAGCTTCATATGTTTCGTGAA
>JAGLQM010000086.1 GCA_023136815.1 Thermoplasmata archaeon | reverse complement strand
CATGATTCCACTGTTCAGCTATTCCGTGCCGATAGGATATTCGGAAAGGAGCATTTGCAGGTGGCCGCTGAATTAGCTATTCGTTCATGGGACCAGGGAACCGCCAGAACTAAGACTCTTGGCATGGAGATAATGCTGTATGCTGCAGCAGAACGTCAGATAAGTGGTGCAATTGATAAGTTGGGAGTCCAGGACGACACAACTGAAATTGCTATAATTACAGTTGGCCGAATTAACCCTGAAGAGGTTCTGGCGGAACTCAATTTGCAGATGGCAGATGATGTTCTTGATGCAGAAGGCAAGGACTATTCAATATACAAAATCTCACAGGAAGAATTAAATTATGCCAGTGCCTCAGAAATCATACTGGAGAGAATGGCGCTCAGTGAACTTAACAGGTGATATATCTGTTCAACCCAACTATGCCAGTTAACCTAACTTTGAGATTTGAAGCTAAATATATCAAATTTGTGTCAGAATTTTAGTGCTGGGAGTCTTCATCTTACATCGGATGGTCTGAAACTCGGCCTTGCATAAACCTGGCTGAGACTCATTGTCTTGATGCCTGGATCTTCTTTCACCTCATCTTCAAAGAACTCAAGATCTTGCTTGATTGTTTCATAGTGGCCCTTTTCGGTCATAGCCAGATATTTGAATAACTTCCTGTGCTCCTTATGCAGTTTGGAAATCATGACATAGGTCTCAAAGGCATTTTGCTCATTCTGCATTGCAATCTGAATGGCTTCCATGAAAGATTCGACTGTATGAACATCCACCACACTTTCCATTGGCGGCAGTCCTTCGGGAATCACATAATTTTCATCGCCAAAAGTACTTTTATGTAAATGCATCATTGCTTCCTTGTGTAGTTTCTCATCGTTGGCCAGTGCCTCGAACTTTGCCTTCACCAGATCATTTGGATCGAATATCTTGGCAAGTGTCCAGTAATTAGTGCTAGCAACATCTTCTGAGTGAATGGAGTATCCGAGAATCTCCTTCAAACTCAACTCCCCTAATTTATCCTTGAAATCATTGTTCATAAATATTAGAATAATCCCGGGATTATTTAAAATTATAGTAAGACTACCCAACTTAATTCAAACAGCCAGTAATAAACTGAACAATTTTAGAGATGGACACAAGTTCTTGCTCTCCTGATTTCATGTCCCGAACTGTGACAGACTCTTCAGTCAGCTCCTTCTCGCCAATGATTATGACCTTCTGGGCACCAATATTGTTCGCATACTTCATTGCCTTGGACATATTGCGACCCATTAGGTCCATGTCTGTGCTTATTCCGGCGTTTCGAAGCTTCATCAATATCTCTGTGGCAGGCAATCTGGCAGAATCACCGATTGGCAGAATATAGGCATTTAACATTTGTTTTGGAACTTCCACTTCAGAATTTTCAAGTGCCAGAATAATCCTGTCAAATCCGAATGCGAATCCAGTTGAATTCACCTCTTGACCGCCAAATAGATCAGCCAGTTTATAAGCTCCGCCGCCGCAGATTTGCTTTTCAGCACCTAGACTTGGAGCATCAATTTCGAACACCATGCCTGTGTAATAGTCAAGGCCCCGGGCAACACTAAAATCTACCGTGCAATTAGTGAACCCATAGGCTTTCAGGCGGTTAAGGAGTTGTCGAAGATAGTCGACTCCAGGATATGTGTTTAGAACCGAACTGACCTTATCTGGGTTGGAAAAAAGCATATTTAATTCATTTATTGCATCATCTGGCAATATGCTTTTTAGTTTATCTATTTCACCTTTATCGATTATTCGGCGGCATTCTCTTTTCTCGCTCTCTGATATAGTGGTACGATCTAAGATTGATTGAAGTATGGAAAGGTGTCCAATTCGTACAACCACATCTTCCAGGCCAATATTTTTCAGGGTGGCCAGTGCCAGTGCAATAACCTCTGCATCTGCCTCAATGGACGGCGCCCCAATAAGTTCCGCGCCAAACTGGAAGAACTCTCGATAACGGCCAGCTTGCGGTCGTTCGTATCTGAACATATTTCCGTAGTAGAATACCTTAACTGGCTTTGGCAAACTCTGCATCTCATTGACATAGAATCTCATTACCGAAGCAGTCAATTCTGGCCGAAGCGCAATATTGCGATTGCCCTTGTCCTCGAAGGCATACAATTCTCCGACTATATCCTCGCCAGACTTTGCAATGAATAAATCAGTGGACTCAAAAGTAGGAGTCATAACTTCCCCAAAACCGAAGAGCCTGGCTGTCTCTCTCATCTCTGATTCGACAAACTGGCGCTTTGCCATTTCCTCGGGACCGAAATCTCTGGTGCCACGAGGTCTTTGGAATTCTGGCATCATTCAGACCATAATCCTATACAATATAAAATTAATGATATTGTGGCTATGCATCTGGATTGCCGACCTTACCCATGAAAAGTATCTGGCCAGTGCTTTCATGCTGGATGAAGAAGATGAATGGGTGGTCTGCGTCGAAAAGGATTGGCTGTGGTGTAGATCCTGAACCTACGCTATTATCTTGCATTATGACTGCAGTTGCAGCCGCCGCCTCTGTTCCTTCCTCATCAACTTTCACAAAGGATTGATGAATAACGTCACTTATGACCAATGAAGTATCTGAAGTAATTCCAGAGAAATCCGCACCACTCCCAAAAGCAGTTGGCATTCCCATATTAGCTAGATTATTGACTAGATTGTATTTTTGTTCAAATTCAAATTTTGGAAGATAGATATTCATCCATTCCTGGGACATGTCATCTTTCAGATTGTTCATATATTCATAGTCAAGCTTGGATTCAAGGGAGGCAATATCATCATCCTTGGGGAGCATTATGTACATTGATAATTCCTCCTCCATGTAAGGAAGTTGAAGCATCTGGACATCTCCATTCTCTGAATAATTGAGACTGATTTCTGCATCGTTCATATTCATTGTTTCTACCATGATATTTTCCTGGCCGGAAGTTTGAAATGAACGATTTTCTGTTGCATTGACATCGAACTGGTATTTCCAGTCAGAAAGGAAATAAATGGCATTGGTGAGAACCAGATATGTTTCAGGTGTGATGCTGCTCGGAGATAACAAGTCTTGAATTCTATCATTGGTCTGTTCCTCCACCCAAGCATTGATTATTTCGGCGGAACCCCCAGGATTACCGACAAAATCAAGCTCTTCTCCATGGGCCAAATAATATGATTCTATAGCATCTCTGTATTCTGGATTAAGATTTTCACCCTGCCTTAGCCAGTAGGCATTTGCTGTGGCCAGTTCATAAGCATTATTTTCTTCATTAAATTCACTCTGGAATGCCTTCATTATCTCAAGTCTAGTTTCATTGTCTGTGGGGAAGTTCAAGACCTCGGCCATTTCAACGGCAGTATTGCCTCTGGCACCCTCATAGGCCATGCCCATTGCAGTTGTAATGCTGTACGGTGAGAAGAAAACATTCTCATCACCTGCCAGTTCCTGATACATTTCAAATGAGAAATCATTGCTGGATTCAATGAGTCCAGCCATATCTGTTGGAGGCGCGTTTGAAGAAAAATCTTTACCAATCCAGTTTATGGAAACAACAGCCACAGTAATCAGTGTTATCACGATAATAATGCTCAATATTGCTTTTTTCATACCTTTCACCACTCTCACCGAATACGATATTGTGATTATCTATACTTAAGTAGATTGGTACACCTTTCGTAAAGGAGTATTAGCTATGCTGGAACTTTCGTGCTTACAAGAATTAAGTTTACAAAATGGGGAAAGGATGGAAGATAGGGCATTTAAATAATTCGAGAAACAGACTCTAATTGATTAACAATTATAATCGCTAGTTTCTCGGTTGCGGGGAATTCTTTCAGAACTCCCCTAACCTTTTTTTTTCTGTTTTGCAGCACTGACGCTGCAAAACAAAAGAAAAAAAAAGGGGGGAGGTAATCGTGATGTGTGATTCGGACTCCAACCCTGTTTATAGGGGATCCCATCCCTCTAAGTGCTTTTGGGGGTTAGTGCATCCAGGACCCATA
>JAGLQM010000085.1 GCA_023136815.1 Thermoplasmata archaeon | reverse complement strand
CCTTTATTAATGATGGCCAGTCTATCAGAAACCATTTCAGCTTCATCCATCATGTGGGTGGTAAGAATGATAGTATTGCCCTTTGCGGCCTTCTTCCGCAAGACAGACCATACATTACGCCGACCTATTGCATCAAGACCTGAAGTTGGCTCGTCCAGCATCATCACCGGAGCTTCACTGGCTATGGTTGCAGCAATTAGGCCGCGGCGTTTTTCTCCACCAGACATTGTTTGCGCTGGCCGGTCTTTCATCTCCCACATGAGCATGGACCTAATTGCCTCTTCAGCTTTCTTTCTGGCTTTTGGCTTGTCCATGCCTCTCAGCAGGCAGAAAGTATAAGCATAATCCCACGGCGAGTAATTCGAATAAGCCATCGCATCCTGTGGAACCATGGCAATGTTTTCTCTGACCTTGACTGGATCATCAACAACGCTGTCTCCGAGTATGATAGCATCCCCCCTTGAGGGCATCAATTGGGTGCAAAGAATTCGGAGAAAAGTGGTCTTACCGGCTCCATTGGGACCCAGCAGCGTAAAAACTTCACCTTTTCGCATCTCCAAATCGATACCTTTCAGTGCTTCTATGTTTTTATCGTAGGTCTTTGCTAATCCTTTTGCAATTATTGCCGGTTCAGCGTTCTCTTCTATCATCTTACCATCCGAATCTATATCTGTTGTGCAGAGTATTTAAATGAGGTGGAAATTCCTGACCACCCATATTTCTTTTTCAAGTGAGGGCTCCCCAACCCCAAACAGTGAATCAGATGGGACATGTTCAGTGATTCTCTGCGCCATCTTGAAAACCACAAAGGGTTGACAGATGATTCTCATTTTATGCCCCCTTTGTGTTCTCAGACACCCAGTCCAGATAGTCCTTAGAGCCGCCCAGTATTGGAAGGGCAATTATCTCTGGCACATCATAGGAATGCAGTTCTTTAACCCGCTTTATGAGCTTGTCTAAATTAGAGGCCATTATCTTGCAAATGAGCATTATTTCGGCCTCATTTTCAATATTATCTTGCCATCGATAAATTGATTGCACAGGAAATCGATTGGCGCAGGCTATCAATTTTTCTTCGACAAGTGCATGAGACAGTATGCTGGCCTCCTGGTCATTAGGGGCAGTAATTAGAACTACAAGGTATTTTTCCATGGTCGGCTATAGATGATTCAGCTAATAAATTATTTCACCGGACAAGCCCCGCCGTCAAATATGTCTGGTTCTATGTAGATGGTCAATTTGATTTTCACCTGGCTCCGCATGGATTCTTCCAGAGAATTGATGGCCTTGGCCACGCCCCCTGTGTCAAATTCTCCAGACAGTTCTACCTTCACGGCAACCAGCAATTCCTCCGGGCCAATATGTTCGGTGCGCATGTGGATGAGGCGGCAAACATCAGGATGCTGGTTTATGGCCTTTTCCAGTTTTCTAATAGTTTCTTCGGAGGCAGATTCGCCAAGCAGCAAAGAGCGCATTTCAATACCCAGTATAATGGCGATTATTCCCAGCAAGATGCCAATCGAAAGGCTTCCTATTGCATCATATGCGGGGTCTCCAGTTATCATAGCCAGACCAACACCCACAAGAGCCAGTACCAGGCCAATAAGTGCGCCAATATCCTCCAGCAGCACCACCGGAAGTTCTGGAACCTTTGATTTGCGGATGAAGTTCCACCAGGTCATATCACCTTTCACTTTTATGGATTCGATAACCGCTGTTCTCAGGGAAAAAGTTTCAAGAACAATTGCTATGGACAGTATTCCAATTGCCCAGATATGGTTATTCAGGGCATGCGGGTTCATTAATTTGTCAATTCCTTCATATATTGCAAAAAGCGAGCCCAGGGAGAAAATAATCATGGCCACAATGAAACTCCAGAAATATCTTTCACGACCATATCCGAAGGGATGTTCCTTGCTGCGTTCTCTCTTGGCCATCCTCCCTCCCAGTATAAGAAGGCCTTGATTGAAAGTGTCTGCGAATGAATGAATTGCCTCGGCCAGCATTGAAGCAGCACCGGTGAACATGAACCCAATTACCTTTGCTATGGCTATGCCCAGATTTGCAAAGAATGCAGCAATAATTGCTTTCTTGCTTCCGCCTTCCATTGGCACTGGAATGAAGGTTTAGCATAAATCATTTTTTGGTAAACTTGGCATAAGTTTCATATCCAACCATTGACATAGGTGGCTTGATGGCTGCGAAAAAATCCACTTCAAATAAGAAGGAAACAAAGAAGCCAGCTGCATCGAAGAAGTCTACTTCTGAGAAAAGTGGAGCCTCTGGCTCCGATGCAAAAAAAGCTGCTTCAAAAAAGGCCGAACCTAAGCCTGCATCCAAGCCAGAACCGACCCTGAAGGGCTTCCAGAGAACAATGGAAAAGTTTGAGCGGGAGAATGCCAAACTGAAAGATGAAATTAAAGCACTCAAGGACACTGGCAGGGAGCAGAAAAAGAAGCTAAAAAGCCTAACTTCCAAGATGGAGACCAGAACAAAGCGCGAAGAAATTATCATGTCCACCCTGGACATCAATACCCGGACAAAGAAGGGCCAGCGCAGTGCAGTTTCCGACCTGAACCGGTCATTAATAAAAACTGATGAGCATCTTCTGAAACTAAGCAAGCGTATGGAGAATGTGCTTTCTGCAATCAAGAATCATCGTGAATATCTTATTCGGCTGAACAAGCGGGTCTACAAGGAAAACCCGGTCAAGCTCATAGAGATGGAGTTGGATGTCATGTGCAATACCCTGAATGTCATGGCACTAAGCGGCTTTGGTATAGACAAGGGACTGTTCAATGATGTGAAAAAAATCCGAAAACTCATGGACAAGAAGGATATTGAACTCTCAAATATAAAAAAGCGCATGTCAACATTCACCAGAAAGTTTGACGATGAGATGGAAAGATTCGATTTTGAATCCATTTACAAGAAGGCGGAGCATATTCCTGGGTACAGATAAGTAACCCAGAATAAATTCCTGGTACCGGTGAATATTTTCAAGTCTAATCACTTGTGCCTTCTGAGCGCGTTTATTATTGGGAATCCAGTTCCTTTCTTTTTTAGATTGATTTTGATTGTGAAAATTTTCTCAGAGGAGAACAGCCATGATGCTGCATATATTGTCACTGCGGTGAACACAATCTGATAAATTATACCTATGTAAATCATTGTGAACTGGCCTGTATAAAGAGCCTTTGCTGCAAGTACTGGATAGGAAAACGGAATTGCATAAACCAATGTTTGTAAGGTTGAAGGCAGCTGACTCACATCCACCAACATGAGAATAATGGCAGGTAGGAAGATTGGCGCATATATGATTCCCATCAATGCCTGGGCGGAGCGAACATCCTCTGTGAATGATGCCACAAGAACAGCCATTGATAGAGCCGCAACAAGTGATAAGAATAGAGTAACCATCAAAATAATCATGCCGGTTGTTGTGGGAATCAGTCCCAAATCTGCAAGATTTACTCCTGCATCATCTGACATTGCAGTCATGCTGTTCATGTAGAACCAGAACCCGAATGCATAGGCAACAATGGCAATTGCCGAAACAGCTACCACGCCGGTTATTTTACCCAATAGAATCGAACTCCTGGGTACCGGAGTTGTTAGAAGTGTTTCAAGGGTCTTTTCCTCCTTCTCCATTGCCACGGAAGTTGCGGCAAGCTGTGCTCCCATTATTAACAGCATCATTAGTACAATTGGAATCATAAGGCTCTGGCTCATCATCTGTGTTGTAATGGTTGTGGGATGAATTTCATATGCCTCTCCATTGATGACCGAATAACTTGGGTAATACACCGGATTCTCCAATGCCTCAACATCCTGGCCAGGATATGCTGCCTCGAATCTATCGTCCACCAGTTCTTGCTTAAATTCCCAGATATAGCCCTGAACGGTTTCAGAAGGAGTCCCTTCGGTTATGGAGTATGTTTTCAGAGGAGTGTACAGAATCACCAGTGCGGAGCGATTATTATCTATTTCTTCTGTAAATCCAGGTAATATGAATAGGAAAACATCGCTTGCTGATTCACTATTATTCATCTCCTGCCAGGCTTGGGTATAATTATAA
>JAGLQM010000084.1 GCA_023136815.1 Thermoplasmata archaeon | reverse complement strand
ACAATATTACGATGCACTTCCAGACCCTTTTTCATATAAGGCCGTACTTTCATCAGTTGCAGCTTTAATATTTTGCTTAATTTGTGTAATTGCGACGGAAACAGCAACAGAATATGATGATGTCGGTTTTGGTTACATCGCAGCAGTTCTATCTATTACTGCTTTTGTATTTAGCATAAAAGCCTTGGTTAATATGGCACCTCCCTCAGCGTTCTTCGGAGCAATTTTTAGCATGATTATATCTTTTATCGCATTGACATTATCTCTCTGGCTATATTATGGTTCGTTAACGGGAGGTGTTTAATTGGTTGAGCAAGTCTGTATTGATGTGAAATTACCAAAAGACCGCAAATATGGCATACTAATCATAGTGAGTTTTTTTATAATTTGGATATTATTTTTTCATTTCATCATTGCGTCTGGAGATTTGAATAATCGCCGGTATTTATTTAATATAATCTTCACTGTATTTTTATTAACTGCTATGATTTTCATTCCACTATTCGTTTATAGGCAGGTTCCTAGGAGAATAATATTGAAAAAAAATGAATTGATTGTAATTACTCGAGTATGGGGAAAAAAGACAATTCCGAAAAAGGATATTCATAACATTAGTAAAAGCATGTCAGTATTTGGGGCTCAAATGTTATATGGTGTTCATCATATTATAAAAGATCCAAGAGCCGGAATTTTACTAGACGAAAAACCTGGTAAACTTGTTTACGATTGGTATTATGAAAACAAGCTACCAGATAATGAGCAAAGAGATAAAGAGTGAAGTATGGCTAAAACAACAATCTGTATTGCCTCCACACATATGTCACCCCCAACTGGTAGTTAACCCGAGTGACAAGCAGAGTAAGGGGGTATGACCTATTCCCAGACATACTCATTTAGCATTTTCTCCCGTTCAGAAATATCTTTTGGAAGTTTAGCCAGCGGAATAACAATAACCTCAACCCCGGTACGTTCATAATCTAACCTTCGCCTTTCAATGAACTTGGAGTAACTGGTAGTCTCAACCTCATACTGGACGCTTGTAGTAATATCGAACACATCACCTATTCCCATGCCTGTGATTTCAAATTCCGTAACAACATCGTGCTTCATCTTTCGAAGCAATCTGAATAACAATGCCTTTGTAATCCAGTGGTCTAGGGTTTCCCTCGAATGCATCTTGAGAGTATTAACATGGTCTGGAAGATAGAGGATTCCTCTTTGCTTGTAGTTCCTGTTGTCCTTTATTCGATGGCTCATTGAATCACCCAGTCTATTATTTCGTGGCATCCCAGGCAGAAATTTGGATACTCGCAAGTTCCAGATAATGTAATTGGACACAATGCAAAGGCTATTGATTTTATCATTCGTTCTACCCCAGATACTTCCTGTGCGGCCTCTGGACAACCACATTCTACAATCGAAGACATTTTATCTCCGAGTTTATGAGGGATAAAAGGTCGAGATGGCGAATTGATTCCGGCCAGCCAATCATATGAAAGATGTTTTCTCTTGATGGGGCTAACAGCCAAATAATTCAAAATGAAGTTGAAGTTCTTTCTGAAACTGATTTTTGAATTGTTTCTTTTAACTGCAAAATATCTTATATTCTGATTCGTATTCACCCCTGGGGTCGCATGCGAAAACCGTATCCACACAGACAGAAGATAATCATCCAACCTTCATTCCCAAACAATAAATTATCATCCAGGCCGAGGAAGAAGAAAGTGGAAAAACGAGAAACAATAGATTACAGCTTTACTCCACAGTTCAGACTTCCAGCCAAGGCCACCTTCACACCCTACGACCAACCAAACCCGACAGATGAATCTCCAAAATTTTCTCAAACAATGAATTACTCGGACGCTGGAAATTACTCTCCAGCGTCACCCGAACTGCTCCGAGCATGTGAGCAGGGGGACGGGTGCGAACCAGCGCAGGAGCTTTTGGGTGGGGGATGCGTCCAGCATGGCGGCGTGTTGTTTTCGGCGCAGCCGATTTCCGGCACGGAAATCGGGCACACTTGCGGAATTGACGATAGTCAAGGGGTGCGAGTGTGCGGGGATTTCGGAGAAATTCCCCAAGTAGCGAGCTTGTGCAACTGGCGAGCGCCGTTAATTACCTCCTCAGACGGCGATGGTATCCGGGATGACGATGAGGATTGTGGACCCGGAGCATTCAATAATAATGGCGCGTGGGAACCGGGCCAATCTGAAACTGATCCAAGCAATCCAGATACAGACGGCGACGGCCTGTGGGACGGCTGGGTGGATGTTGATAGTTCTCTGTCTTTCGGAGGAACTGACAGGCCCGGAGAAGGATATGGAGGACAGGGATATATTGGCATATCTGCAACCAATCCGCTTGACATAGATTCGGATAACGACGGACTTATTGACGGCCATTCAATGACCATCAACGGAATCCGATATCTTGGTGAAGCCGTATTTGGCAGTGACCCATTACACCAGGATACTGACCGGGACAGAATAAAAGATGATATTGAACCTAGGGTATTGTATCGTACAGATGCGCTTGAATACAGCGATTTCAACACGTCCTATGTTGAAGTGGATCTTGATTGGTCTAACTATAATTATGATGAACTTGAGAGATTCCAGGGTCAGGGAACCGATTCATATGGCAGTCTTATTTCCAATGATGTAACTCGGGTATCTTTCTTCGATGGATCCTGTTTTTGAAATATTATGTCCACTATGAAGGGGGCAGTCCAAAAGGTTTTCCACCAAGGCGAAAAGTAACCGCAAACTGCCAAAACTTATATTCTCCAATGGCATCCACAATCACATGTCCATGGATAAACCGGTAGGGGAGTTGAGAAATGCTTTCATAAAGCAGAGGTTTTCCAAATATTATGCAGCAACTGAAGTGCCGGCCCCACTGGAGCTTGTTCAAAGGGAATTTGGAGTCATAACTGAGAGAGGCGGTATGTGGCGGCATCTGGGGTTCCGAGATCATAAGGAAATGCAAAATTTTCTTCGAAAGCAGGTGCCAATTCATGCATATCATTCTTCAACTTACTATAATAAACCAAATGCCAGGACCATGGACGAGAAGGGCTGGCTAGGTGCAGATTTGGTTTTTGATCTTGACGCGGACCATCTTGAAGGCGCAGAGAACCTGACATTTGAGGAAATGCTGGCCGAGGTGAAAAAGGAGTTTAAAAAACTTCTTGATTCATACCTTCTTGGAGACTTTGGATTTGACGAGAAAGATATTTTGATAGTGTTCTCCGGAGGAAGAGGATACCATGCCCATGTTCGTGATAAGCGGGTACTTCAATTAAACAGCCATGAACGTCGGGAGATTGTGGATTTTATTACCACGCCACATCTTGACATTGACCATCTGGTTATTCGGGAGATATTTGACTCCAAGGAGTTCCAGGGCCATGCCTCTGGAAAATACATTTACCGACTTTATCCTGTGGACACGCCTGGATGGAAAGGGAAAGTCACATATTCAGTGATAAGTTTTGTCAACAGAACCGAAGAAATGGAGATGGATGAAATTCTAGGCGAGCTGATGAAGTTCAAGGGCATTGGCAATACCCTAGCCAAGCAAATTTATAAAAGTTTATATCCAGGAAAGTCAGGAACCAGAGGTATCGATAAAATTCGTGACAAACTTAACCTCGAAGCATTCTCATCTGATAAAGTTAGAAACAGTTTTATCAATTATATAGTAAAGGAAATGTCTGTGGAATTGGGCGGAGAAACAGATGAGCCAGTTACTTCAGATATTAAACGGCTCATACGGCTTCCAGGAACACTTCATGGCAAGTCAAGTCTCAGGGTTATACCTATGAATCTAGATGAGTTAAATAACTTCGAACCACTGAGAGACGCAGTATGGGACGGGTTCACAGGCGATGCAGTGAAAGTTATTCCCAATGCTGATGCTGAAATAAAATTGAGAAATGAACATTTTAAAATATTCAAGAGTAAGGAGATAGAACTTCCAGAATACGCAGCTTTGCACTTCATCTGCCAAAAGAAATGCGACATACGAATTTGATTTTCGTACTAACAACTTATTATTTGTTCAACTCCTATTTTACAC
>JAGLQM010000083.1 GCA_023136815.1 Thermoplasmata archaeon | reverse complement strand
TCGTAAATAGAATATTGTTTGAAACAGCGATTACTCCTATCAACAAACACAGTTTGGATGTTTGTAGAACATTTGAAACGACCTTCCACAACTATAAAGTGGGAATAATTCTATTCTATTTCCCCCTTATTTCTGAGATAAAAGAAAATTGTAAAAACCACAAAGCCAGCTATCAGCACAAAATAGAAACTATTATCACGGCATGTTATGCAATCTTTGTCTGCCTCATCGCATTCTTCTTCCTGGGCCGTTGCATTACCAAAGCTATTGAGTAGAATAAAGCCAGCCAGAATAATAATTAGTATTTTCCTCATAATTCCAATTTATTGAAGACCGCATATGATATGAGGATTTCGCCGAATATAATGTGGATTTTTTATTAGTGTTTTATTTGTCCTCCACCGCCAAACAAAATTTATTTTTAATTTTATAGTTTGTCGGTCCTTGTTGAATTCTTTACCAATAGACAATAATTGTCAGAATTCAACGGATTTTTTATTACTGTTTTATTATCAATTATAGAAAAATAAAAAATGCCGAGGACGGGATCTGAACCCGCGGCCTTCGGATATCTCAAGATATCCTGGGCGTCAAAGATATTCCCTATGAGTCCGACGCTCTACCAGACTGAGCCACCTCGGCATTAAACTATGCCATTTGATGCCAGCTTCTTTGGACTCTTGTCCTCAAAGCCTTCTCGGCACATTACGACTTTCAGCCAGATAATGATTTGTTGTATAAGTGTTTTAGCATAGCTGGTCCGTATGGTTTTAGGTGCAACGCCAGCGAGACATGCTCAACGAGAGATAAAACCACCGCATAAATTCATCCTATTATTTCGTGGGCGGTACATTTTTCAGAGTATCAAAAATATGAAAAGGAAGCCTGGCCGGAGCCAGGCTTATTCTTCTGCTTTTGGGCGTACCCAAAAGCAGCGGACCATAGTACCTTATCCCTATTCTTCTGCCATTGCCTTGTAGCGTTTGTATCTAGTTTCCACGCCATCTGCCAGTGCCTTGTGAAGCTTCTCGGCCTCCTCTGGGAATGACTTGGTCAGGCTGTGGTATCTGACCTCTCCCATTAGGAACTCGCGGATTGTTCCGTTTGGCTCCTTGTAGTCCAGCTGGAAGGGGTTCTTCCCCTCATCTGCCAGCCTTGGGTCATACCTGAACATTGGCCAGTATCCGGCTTCCACTGCAAGCTTTTCTTCTTCCTGGCTCTTTACCATGCCTGCCTTGATTCCATGATTGATGCACGGTGCATAGGCGATGATAATTGACGGTCCAGGGTAGGATTCAGCTTCCTTGATTGCCTTGATTAACTGGTTTTTATTGGCACCCATTGCCACACTGGCCACATAAACATAGCCGTATGACATGAACATCATTGCCAGGTCCTTCTTCACAGTCTTCTTACCGGATGCTGCGAACTTGGCCACTGAACCGATTGGCGTTGCCTTGGATGATTGGCCACCGGTGTTTGAGTAAACTTCAGTGTCAAGAACCAGGATGTTAATATCCTCGCCCATTGCCATAACATGGTCCAGACCACCATAGCCAATATCATATGCCCAACCATCTCCGCCGACTACCCACTGGCTTATCTTTGTGAGCATGTCCTTTGCCTCGAATATGTCATCAAGCAATTGATTTCCACTTTTTCCATCCAAACCAGCAGCTATCTTATCGCCGAATTCTTTTGAAAGATCTAAATCATTAGTGTTCTCCAGCCAGCCCTTGAACACTTCATTCAACTCGGGTTTTGCATTGGTGTCTATGGCTTCTTTGATGAGATCAGCCAGCTTTGCTCTGCGCTGGGTATTGGCAATCATCATTCCGAATCCATATTCTGCATTATCCTCAAAGAGAGAATTTGCCCATGCGGGTCCGTGTCCTTCATCATTCTTTGCGAAAGGCACGGATGGTGCTGAGCCTCCCCAGATAGATGAACAACCTGTTGCATTGGAGATTATCATCTTATCTCCATATAGCTGGGTGATGAGTTTCAGGTAAGGTGTTTCTCCACATCCACCGCATGCTCCAGAATATTCCAGAAGTGGCTTTCTGAACTGGGAACCCTTGACTGTGAACTTACCCAGTTCACCGAAGCGAATTGGAAGCTTGTCCGAGTAGTCGAATAATGGAACTTGCTTCTCAATCTGGCTGGCATATGGCTTCATTACCAGTGATTTCTCTTTTGAAGGGCATATATCTGCACAGTTACCGCATCCAACACAGTCCATTGTGTTTACCTGGATGCGGAATTTCATGCCTTCAAGTCCCTTTCCTGTTGCATCAAGAACATCAAAGCCCTCTGGAGCATTTCCCACTTCCTCAGATGTTGCAATGACTGGCTTCACTGTTGCATGTGGGCAAACAAAAGCACATTGATTACACTGGATACAATTCTCGGGTATCCATTCAGGAACCTTGATTGCAATTCCACGCTTCTCGTATTTTGAGGTTTCCAGTGGGAAAAGACCGCCGGGTGTGAATGCGCTGACTGGCAATTTGCCACCCTGCTGCTCAAGCATTGGCCTCATGACATCTGACACAAAGGCAGGCACTTCTCCGAATTCCTTCACTTCGAGAGGGGCATTTGCCCATGATTCTGGATAGTTAATCTCCTGAAGATTTCCAAGTGCTACGTCAACTGCTGCCCAGTTCTTTTCTACTATCGCCTGGCCTTTCTTTCCATAGGACTTTTCAATTGCTCCCTTGAGAAGTTTGACTGCCTCGTCCACTGGAATTACGTCTGCCAACTTGAAGAATGCTGTCTGCATGACCATGTTTATTCTGCCGCTAAGTCCAACCTCTGCTGCGATTTTTACGCCATCGATATTGTAGAACTTGAGTTTGTTCTGTGCAATTACCCTTTTGATGGAGCCAGGCAATTCTGTTTCCATGTCCTCTAAAGACCATGGTGAATTCAGAACAAAGGTCCCGCTTTCCTTGATGCCCTCAAGCAGCTTGTACTTGTGAACATAGGATGGTTGATGGCATGCAATGTAATTTGCATCGTCAATTAGATAAGTTGACTGGATAGGTGATTTTCCGAATCTCAGATGAGATACTGTGACACCACCAGACTTTTTGGAATCATATGCAAAGTAGCCCTGGACGAACATGTCTGTATTGTCACCAATAATCTTGATGGCATCCTTGTTTGCACCCACTGTTCCATCGCTGCCAAGTCCCCAGAACTTGCACTGTACAAGTCCTTCTGGAGTTGCATCGATTGTATCTGTAACTGGCAATGAGGTATTTGTCACATCGTCAGTAATACCAACCGTGAAGTGATTCTTTGGGAAAGCGCAGCCAAGATTGTCGAATATCGCCTTAATCATTTTTGGCGTTAAATCTTTCGAGCCAAGACCGTACCTGCCGCCAACGATTAGGCGGGTATCTTGCTTCTCTTTGAACACTGCTGAAACATCAAGATAAAGTGGATCTCCGAATGCGCCAGACTCCTTTGTCCTGTCCAGAACCGTAATCATTTTTGCGGTTGCTGGAACTGCCTTGAGGAAATGCTCAACCGAGAACGGTCTGAACAAACGAACTTTAAGCAGGCCAACCTTCTCGCCCTGAGCATTGAGATAGTTCACCATCTCTTCCGTAGCTTCACAGCCAGAACCCATCATGATGATAATGCGGTCTGCATCTGGTGCGCCAACATAATCAAATAAATTGTAGGTTCTTCCAGTAAGCTGGCTAACCTTTTTCATTTCTTCCTCCACAATTTGTGGAACCGCTAGATAAAACTTATTTGCTGCCTCTGTGACCTGGAAGTAGATATCCGGGTTCTGTGCAGTTCCTCTTAGGTGTGGATGTGTGGGATTAAGTGCCCTGGCTCTATGGTTCTTTATTGCACCCCAGTCAACCAGAGGTTTCATGTCTTCGTAATCTATCATCTCGATTTTCTGAATCTCATGAGATGTTCTGAATCCATCAAAAAAGCTAATGAAGGGTATGCTAGACCTTATGGATGAAAGATGTGAAACAAGTGCTAGATCCATGACTTCCTGGACCGAGGCAGATGCTATCTGTGCCCAGCCAGTTGCCCTGGCGGCCATAACATCCTGATGGTCGCCGAAGATGGACAATGCCTGGCCGGCAATTGCCCTTGCTGAAACATGTAAGACGCATGGCATTAATTCGCCAGCAATTTTGTACATGTTTGGAATCATCAAAAGGAGACCCTGTGAGGCTGTGAAAGATGTAGCCA
>JAGLQM010000082.1 GCA_023136815.1 Thermoplasmata archaeon | reverse complement strand
GGCTCCATCAACTTGTTCATCATTAAAATTCCAGCAACACTTGCTATTATGACTATTGCCACTACAATCAATGGTTTTATTCCCAAACCAGAACTGCTGGCTCCTTCAATTTTCTCATTCATTCAAACACCTATTGGATATATTATCCATCAAAGAAACAAACATACTATATTTATTTTATCCTGTATTCCTATATACCCTTGGATGGTAAGTGGATTTGATATATGGGGACATGACGCAAATCTTCGCAAACACTGGAAGAACAGAGCACTGGCTTTCATTATAGATGCAATTATTTCTTTTG
The DNA here is from genome assembly GCA_023136815.1 of Thermoplasmata archaeon. Lineage (GTDB taxonomy): Archaea > Thermoplasmatota > Thermoplasmata > SG8-5 > SG8-5 > JAGLQM01. The sequence continues at coordinate 3,930 of JAGLQM010000082.1, read as the reverse complement.
TGCCGGTTTCCATTGTTCTTTACTTGCTGGACATAACTGAAATTCTACAGATCGGAATAATTGCCAGCACAGCGTTCTATTTAATTTCAAGCATCCCAGAATCCCTTACTGGCTCATCAATCGGCAAGCAAATTTTCCATCTTCAGGTTCATGCGGTTGATGGTGGTGCTGTTGCCGGAAAAGTATATGTCAGAAATATATCCAGATTATTCTGGTTCATGCTGCCTCCTCTGGATTTTACACTTGGGATGGCCACAAGGGGAGACCCCAGACAAAAAATGCTGGACAGAGTCGCAGGAACAAAAGTTGTTCACCGTGAAGAAAAAGAAAAACATGCACAATATCTGGAGGAACTGGCTAAATCTCAAGAAACTTCTGATATAGATAAAAAACCAGTGCTTCAGGTTAATGAGGATCTATGCCATGAATGCGGCGGCAAACTGATACTACTGGCCGACGACAAGCTTCAATGCGAGAAATGCGGATTGATCCAATGAAAGCAGTATTCCATGAGGATTTTCTACAGCAAACACAAGGCCATGGACATCCCGAGAGCCCGGAAAGGCTGGCTGCCATAATGAATTATATTGATGTGAACGAAATTCAGCCCGAGATAATCATTCCGGAACCAGCAGAAATGAACGATGTTCTGACAGTGCATTCTGAACCCTATCTGGAATATTTGAAAAATTTTGGCAGGGGAATGCTGGACGGCGATACCTCGGTTTTTCCACACACCTATGAAATGGCCCTTCTTTCAGCAGGCGGAGGTCTGGCTGCTGCCAGGAACATGAACGATCATAATGAACCAACCTTCGCTCTTCTAAGACCACCAGGCCATCATGCCACAGGCAGCATGGGCATGGGATTCTGCTACATCAATAACATTGCAGTGGCGGCTAACTGGCTCAGGAAAAAAATTGACAAGGTGGCAATAGTGGACATTGATGTTCATCATGGGAATGGAACAAATGATACTTTTCTTGACCGAGATGATGTGTTATTCATCTCGACCCATCAACAGGGGATATATCCGGGAACTGGCCCATGCGAGGAAGTAGGCAGTGGAGAAGGTGAAGGTTACACTGTGAACATTCCTCTGGGTTCAAGGTCTGGCGATTCAACATTCCATGCTGCCAGCAAGAAAATAATTCAACCAATTCTCAGGCAGTTCCAGCCGGATGCAATTCTCATCAGCCTGGGATGTGATGCGCATTACATGGACCCTCTTGCCTCCCTGACCCTGTCCAGTAAAGGGTATCTGGAGATCATAAAGGACATATCCAGCCTTGCAAGTGAGATGTGTGATAATCGATATGCCGTTTACCTTGAAGGCGGTTACAATATTCACGCACTGGCCGAGACTGTTGGTTGTGCAATGGGACATTCTCTGGAACAGAAGCCAGAATTGAGGTTCACCGATGCGGCCGACCGGGACGTTCATGGAGCAAGTTATCTGGAAGAGGTCATTGCAATGCAGTCCAAATACTGGGATTTGTAAGCTATATCGCAGATTTGACATTTAAGCCGTATTTACATCCTATTTTTGACACTCTGTGCATAAATCACAGTCAAAAATAGGCACCATCAACCTGACCGAACATTTTCACGACAAATTATGCTTCAAAATTGCAATGTCTTAATTTGCAGTTCACAATAACCCCATCCCCATCCTCCAGCTTCAGTTTACTCCTCAGCTGGCTGGCCGAAATTATCTCCAGTACATCGGTATGATGGGAACGTTTTGGAATTATGATGGCGCATTCGATTTTATCGATTGAAGCCGGAATGCAATCTGCCTTTCCGAAGGTCCGCCCATCGGCCTCAAAACCACCTATCTGGATGATTGCCGAATCCGGCAATAAATCCAGTTTGGAATATTCCTCAGGGGTAACTGTAATATTCAGGGTTCCTGGAAATGGCTTGAAACCCAGCATTTGTTCTATCTGGTCGATATATTCTACCTGCCCAAGGTAATACTGACCTTCACCCAGACCACTTGACACCTTTCCACTGAGTTCAATATCCCTGGCTTCCTGAAAAATACGCTGATAATCACCATATTCTTTGCGGAGCAGGGCCATACCTTCCCTGGTAATGAGAATATCCTGGCCCCCGCGTCCACTGCGCCTGCGTTTGATGAGTTCCATCTCTGCCAATTTTACAAGGCGGTTGGAAGCCATTTGCTGGCTTATGCCAAGGGTCTTGCCGAACAGCCTGGTGGAGACGGAAATGAATTCTTTTGTGGCACCTTTGAGGGCAAGGGTCTTCAGGGTGGGAATAACAAAACTCATTCTCCGGGAATCGGGATTTTGGTATTAGTATTTTCGGAATTTCTTTTTAGTGGTTATAGGTACGTATTAGCCAGTATATATCATAGAATAATTTTAATGCCATTTTCCGAATGAATTAAAAAGTCTCAAGCGTATACAGGTGCTGTGAAAGAACTTGCCAAAAAAGCAGCCAACAAGTTGAAACAGGCATCCAGTATAGTGATAGTAAGTCACATTGACGCCGATGGTATATCATCAGCCGGAATCGCCAGCAAGGCACTGGACCATATTGATATGGAGCATGAAGTTAAATTTGCCAAAAAACTTGACGAGGCACTTGTTAACGAGTTGGTAGCAAGCAAACCGGAACTTGTGTGGTTCACTGACCTTGGTAGTGGCTCGACAGATATTTTGCAGGATTTGGATTGTATTATTTCTGACCATCATAAACCAGTTGAATCTACCACCAGTAAAAAAAAGCCAAAAACACTTTTTGATTATGATGATGTTCCAGTCAGTGATTTTTTACAGGTTAATCCTCATCTTGTTGGTCGTGATGGAAGCACAGACATCAGCGGGGCCGGAACTGCATACCTTGTTGCAAGGGCCCTAGACCCGGAATTGCGGAAGCTATCTCATCTGGCCATAGTTGGCGCAGTTGGGGACATGCAAGACCGCGAATTAGGCTGTTTACAGGGCACCAATCGAGAAATACTGGCAGATGCAGAACACTTTGGTGTAATCGAGGCCATTGAAGATGTGAACTTTTTTGGCAGGGAAACTCGACCGGTCTGGAAAATGCTCCAATATGCCAGCGAATTGCAAATAAACGGCATAACTGATGATTATCGTGGAAGTATGGACTTTTTTATAGAACTGGGTATCAATCTCAAGAAAGGAGAAAATTGGCGGGCCTGGGTTCACATGAAGAAAGCCGAGAAAAAGGAAATTATCGAGGCATTAAACTATTATGTTCCAGCTGAAAATTTCATGGGTGAAGTTTATCTGCTTCCGCTGGAGAAGAAAGGTACAGAACTTCATGAGGCAAAAGAGTTCGCAACCCTGCTGAACTCTTGCGGAAGATATGATGCCGCAGTTATCGGACTGGATGTGTGCAAGGGTGACCGTGGTGAAGCCCTGGATTTAGCATACGGATTGCGCAAGGGCCACAGAAAGCAGCTGGTGGACTCCATAAAAATCATGCAAGCAACTGGCATCAGCCAGATGGAGTATATTCAGTTTGTTCATGTTGGAGATATGATTCGTGATACCATTGTCGGCACGGTGGCAGGCATGCTGTTCGGTTCAGGAAAGATTGATGATAAAAAACCTATATTCGCTCTTGCAGAGGCAGATGACGGCATCAAAATTTCCGGCCGGGGAACCAGACAGCTGGTGGATGCCGGTTTAGACCTATCAGAAATAATGCGGCAGGCAGTTGAGACATTTCATGGAGCTGGTGGAGGTCACAATATTGCCGCTGGCGCAACAGTTGCACCTGAACAAGTTAATGATTTTTTAGAACTGGCCAATGAGATAGTTGGACGGCAGATGTCCTGATTCAATCAAAAAACCCAGTGCTGCTTTCTTCCTTTGCAGCCTAACTTTGGCAGTTGATGTCTAAATATTCGCCAAAGTTAGGAGAGACGCAGATTTG
>JAGLQM010000081.1 GCA_023136815.1 Thermoplasmata archaeon | reverse complement strand
AACAAAAAGACTCGCTTCATTCAATTCGCTTAACTCGAATTATTTCATAATTCTCGGCTACGAGGAATGCTGGCGCATTCCCCTGGCCGCACTTTTTTCTCTCGGTTATTAAAATAAACAAAAAGTGCGGGGAAAGGGATTTGAACCCTCGAACCACTAAGGACAGGATATCCTATCCGGCAATTATGAACTCTTAGCGTTCCTAGATCTTAAGTCCTGCGTCTTTGGCCAGGCTTGACTATCCCCGCATTTGTGGTATGAAAACATACCCAATAGCAATTGTCGTATGCTGGCTAATACCCACTAACTAAAAAAACTTTTGTGGACAGGATTAACTTTCCCGAACTTCAACACCATGAGTAATCTCAACACTTTTTCCAAGCATTGCCCCGACAGAGCAGTATTTCTCATGAGATAATCTTGCAGCCAGTTCCAGTGCTTTCTCTGAAACATCACCCACAACAATGAATTTCAGATGGACCTTGCTGAATATTTTGGGATGATCATCTGTCTTCTCGGCCTCCAGTTCCACCCATAATTTTTCGTAAGTAATTTTTTTCTTGCTCAGAATCCAGGCAACATCCATTGCCTGGCAGCCACCCAATCCCAGGAGAACTAGGTCCATTGGTGTTGCAGAATCTGCTACTTTGCCGGGGTCTGGAGAAGGGCCCATGCCTACTGTTGCGCTGGTTTCGGTTGTTCCTTTGAAATTGAGTTTATCGGTCCATTCTACTGTGGCTTTCATGAGGGTTGGATGATATTAATGAGATATATGGGTTGTGGCGGAATGAGGGGGGGAGCCTTCACTGCCAGCAAAAAATAGTTAAGGTTGTCTGCCTGTTCCCAATGTATGGACCCTAAACATTGTCTTGTAACTGGAGCATCTTCTGGAATTGGAAAACACATAGCCTGTGAAATGGTTGAGAAGGGCTGGAAAGTTATTGCAATTGCACGTCGAGCTGATGAGTTAAATAAATTAGCCAGATTATTGGGAGAAGATAAACTGATTCCCATGGTTTGTGACGTGAGCGATTTTGAACAGGTGAAAAAAACTTCTACTGAACTGATTAACAGGAAAATTATTCCATCATTATTTTACCTGAATGCAGGGAATGGTGATGAAGAAGATGAGAATTTTGATTTAGATTTGCATAAAAAAACCTTTGAAACCAATTATTTCGGAGCTATAAATTGGATTGACCAGTGGGTTCCTGTATTGTTGAAAAAAGAGGGTGGAACATTTGTTGGAACTTCATCGCTTCAATCATTTGTTGCTCTGCCTGGCAGTGCCGCCTACGGTTCCAGTAAAGCCGCACTTAATTATACATTTGAATCACTGGATGCCATGCATTATAAAAATAATATCAGATTTGCATTAATTTACCCCGGGCCAGTAGATACGCCCATGCTGAAAACCGACAAGCCCATACCAAGTGCCTGGAAACCAGAAAAGGCAGCAAAATATATTGTTAAAAAGGTTTTGAAAGGCCATATGAAAATCAAATTTCCACCGCGCTGGGTTCTGCTCCTGGGCATTGGAAAACGTTTGCCAAGAAGTTTTTTTAGAGTTAAATGAAGAGTGGATTTCACGGACCATTACCGTGATTAGGGTATTAAATTTTATAAATTAATATTTTAATAAGTCAATATATTCATTTCTAGATAGTTGAACACTTATCAAAACAATATCAATCAGGTGTTCGACGATGAAATGATAACATATCTTGGCAAATTTAATTTCATACTGCTTGAAACATTCTGCTAGCAATGGTTGGATTCGGCAATTATATCAAAACAAAATTAGAATCCGGCATGATTGAATAAACTTCAACAAACACAATCAAAAAGCCCGTAATCTCGTAACCAACAATCCAAAAGCAAAGAGATTATGGAATTACATCTCCTCAGGCGCAACCAACCCCAGTGTATCCAGCACATTGGAAAGCGTATATCGACTCGCCGTAACAAGTGCCAATCTGGCATTCATAACATCTGGTTCTGCCTGAAGCACCGGACAGTCTCTATAAAATTGATTGAATAGCGAGGCAAGTTCGAATGCGTAGCCAGCTATCGGATGGCATTCCATACTATCCCCACATTCTTTTATCAGGCTCGGAAATCGAGCCAGTGCTTTTACAAGCAGTATTTCCGTAGGGTGCTTTAGTAATTTTAAATCATAATCTCCAAGTACTGCAGTCTTCTGTAGAATACTGCTGGCCCTGGCATGAGAGTACTGGATGAATGGCGCAGAGTTCCCCTCAAAGCTAAGTGCCTCTTCCCACTTGAAGACTATTTGTTTTTCTGCCTGTACTCGTATGATATTATACCGAATAGCACCTGTTCCCACTGCTTCAGCAATGCCGCATTTCAACTCGCTGGCAAGTTCCGGGCGGCGTTTTTCCACCTCTTTCCTGGCTCTCCCCACAGATTCCTCGATTAAATCATCAAGGTAAACAACTCTGCCCAGGCGTGTGGACATTTTTCCTTCAGGCAGTGAAACGAATGAATAAAATAACGGTTCAATTTTTTCCTTTTCCTGGCCCAGGAGACCCACTACAAGCCGCACTACTTTTGCTTTCAGTTTGTGGTCCTCGCCAAGAATATCGATTACCCTATCATAATGATCCAATTTGTCCAGATGATATGCAATATCCCTGGTACTGTAGAGGCTGGAACCGTCGGAGCGTGTCAGATAGAATTTATTCTCCTGGCCGGTGATGCCCACCTTCTCCAGATCAAGATAAAGAGCAGAATCCTCATAATCAGTAAATTCGTGAGCCTTCAGGTTTTTAACAACCTTGTCAACATTGCCATTGAATATGTGCTTTGATTCCCATGCGAAACTGTCAAAATGAATGTCCAGTCGTCTCAGGGAGGTATTCATTCCATCGAGAACTTTCTGGCAATTTTCTTTTACTCTGATTGCAATTTCTTCATCTTTCTCCTCGTATTTGGCAATCATACGATTAATCTGGGCCAGCACATTCGAATCAGAATCCATACGGCGGGTGGCTTCCTGATAATACCACACCATTTCATGATCTGGCTTCTTGGATTTCTTCAAATTCTTGGCAGGAATTTCCTTCGTTGATTCATCGCCTTCCCGCGTCAGGTTCTCCACTCCCCAGGTGAGTGTCACCTGCTGCTTTCCCATGTCATCCACATAGAATTCAGTGGTAATGTCATGGCCGCATTTGCGAAGAATGCGGGCTATTGTATCACCCAGTATCGGATTCCTGGCCCTGCCAACATGCAGCGGACCGTTTGGATTCGCACTGGTATGCTCCAGGTTGATTTTCTCCCCGGTCTGGGACCAGGTACCATATTCTTCTCGCTTGTCCATGATTGATTCAACGGTGATCTGCATCAGCATCTCAGGATTAATGGAAAAATTCAGATACGGCCCCTGGGCCTCGATTCTTGAGAACATTGCATCCTCTAGAATTTCCTGGCTCAGCTGTTTGGCTATGCCAGCAGGCGATTTCTTCATCTCCCTGGCCAACATGAAGCACGGAAATGCAAAATCCCCCATCCCCTCCGGTGGTAGTTCCAGAGGTAGTTCCATGGCTATATTTAACCTGGCCAGTGCTTCCTTCACAAACTCTTTTGACCGGCTTTTGAACATCTCCAAAGGATCAACTGTCATTAGCTCGCCACCTTGTACCTCAGTATAGCAGCTAGACCATTGAAGGCCCTCATAAGCATATCGCCTTCCTCGGAATCTGTGGAGATCATCTCCACACCTGAGCCGTAGGAATCTGCCAATTCGTATAGATCATTCACAATATCAATCTCATTGGTAATCTTGGCCTCTTCTCCACAGCCAGGACATTTTATATAACGGGATTTTTGGGAAATTTCTCCGGTTTTTCCGCATCCAGGGCATGAATATTCAAAGGAAGTCTTTTCCATTGCCTCGGAAATCAGCAAAGTATCAACCGCTCCCAATCCCATGGCATGACGAACCTGCATTTCTCCGTAGGCAGTATTTCCGCCATCCGGCTTCCGCAGTTCATCCAGAAAACGGTTCATTAAGTTCTTTTCCTTCATCAGGCTCAGGTCCGCAAGAGCAGGGGCCGCATTCTGTAGCACTTCCCTGAGGCCGGATTCATCCGTATACCCAGCATCAAATGTTCCCACTATAATTTTTCGGAGTTCATGATGCAAATATTCCTTGTCCACGAAAAATTCTTTTGTTGCTCCTGGACCTCCGATAATAATGCCTTTCAGTCCTTCAATTTCC
>JAGLQM010000080.1 GCA_023136815.1 Thermoplasmata archaeon | reverse complement strand
CTACAAGACTGGCCAGATTAAGTTACGAGTGCAAACTCTTGACGATCTATGGCACTTGTACAATATAATTGAGCCAGGTGACCTGGTTTTCGCATTGACCACTCGTAGAGAGGAAGCCAGGGCCGATGCCGTAAGAGCCGAACGCGGCGAGAAGAAAAAGATGCGGCTTGGTATCCGGGTTGAAAAAGTGGAATTCCATGAATTTGCTGACTGGCTCAGGGTCCACGGGACAATCGAGAACGGCCCGCAAGATATTGGCTCCTATCACACATTGAACATAACTGTTGATGAAAACATGACAATTCAAAAGGTCTGGACATTGCATCAAATGGATGTACTGGATCGCGCCGAGAAAACCATGGAAAGGCCCCTTGTAATCTTTATTGCGATTGATGATGAAGAGGCAACGATTGCCCAACTCAGAGAATATGGCGTTAAATTTGTAGCCAGTGTAGTTTCTGGCAAGTCGGGGAAATTCTATTCAACAAAGGCAAAAAAGCCAGAAGAATACTTTGAAGAAATAATCGGAATATTCAAGGCCAGTGCTCCAGGGCCGCTGATAATTCTCGGGCCAGGATTTGCCAAGGAAGGAATATCAAAGTACGGCCGGGACAAGTATCCAAAGTTATTCGATGATGCCCAGGTAGTTTCCAGCGGCCAGACAGGAATGGCTGGCGTGAATGAAATACTCAAAATGGGTATTGGTTCGAAGATTCTGGAAGATTCGCGGGTCGGGTTGGAAACAAGGCTTGTGGAGCAATTACTAGCGGAAATCGGCAAGAACGGATTATTCGCCTACGGGAAGGCAGATGTTCAGAATGCAATAAATGCCAATGCTGTTGAGACACTTCTTGTCACAAGTAATTCTGCCCGTGAGAGGATTTTCGAGCAAATTATGGAAGAGGCCAGCAAGCTTGGCGCAAACCTTGTAGTTGTCAGCGAACATCATGATGCTGGCAAACAGCTGGATGCATTGGGGAGTATTGGGGCGATTTTGCGGTATAAGCTAACTTAGGTAGCTGGAATCAAATATGTGTTTAAGTTAAATAAAACGGTAGATTTGACTGAAGTATTTTGGTTAATGTCAAATTTACGATGTAAGATAGGATAATTTATTAGCTGGAGAATCTATTCGGGTTCGTGCCACCCAAAAAGAAACCTCAGCCAGATATTACACCAAAAATTCCCTGCGTCAAGCGCCGGAGCCGCAACAAGGACCAGGAGAGGGAAAAACTCAGAGCGCGATTTGTTGCCCTACTCTTCGAGTGTGATGATTATTGGTCTGGCAAGCGGGATAAACATTCTCATGTTCATCCTATCTTCAAAGAATACTGGCGATTGGTTCAGATAGCCAAACATCTGTACCCGAAAAACCTAATTTTCGATGAGCTGGATATCTCCGAAGAAACTCAACCAAATGTAGATGACATCCAGGCAGTTGAGATGGATATTCGAAAACTTATTTCAGTATTTGAAGTCGAAGATTTCAAAGAAGACGAAGAATCCTAATTCACAGTTTCTCCTGAACCGGAAGCCGTTAGCAAGTTCTGGACAGCATCTTTATATTCTTCTGGCTTTGAATCCAGCAAGGCCTTTGCAAAGTCAGCCAGATAATTTCCATAGTCCAGCTCTTCTTTACTAAATTGCCATTCCTTACCTTTTATTGCGCCCAGTGCCTTGAAGAAACCGCAATTTATACTTTTAATTTTAGTTTCTTTACCAGCTTTATCAATTAGTCGGATTATTTCTTCCTTGCCCATGGCCTTGTAGGTTCTGGCAACCTCATCAATATGCGTCCCCAGCTTTCCGAGATTGTTCAAGTCTGGCAAGGCATCAAGTACGTTCTTGCTCTTTACCTGGATTTTCGCGTCACGAAGTATCTGGGTAGGCATTTTTCCAGAATCACGACTTTCCTGGTGTATCTTTTTGGCCAGATCCTTGTCGCCTATGACTGCGTAAATTGCACTGGCTCCAATCTTGTCCCAGAATATGGAAAGTACAGCATTTGGGGTTGCGGTGTCCAGAACGATTGGTTCCGGGGCAGCCTTCAACACCCGTTTGAGAGCCAGTTCCTCGATCTCCGATGGATTGAGGGCATCAATGAATGCCTGGACATCATCTTCGTAGCAGGAATTTCCCAGTACAAAAATCGGCTTTCCGAGATTGACCAGCGAGTCCCTTGCCAACTGCGAATATTCATTCAGGAGATCACTATCTGATATCTGACCCATACGATACTGGCTCAGAAGATTCGTTGTATTGATTCCGGTATTGGATAATGTGCAATTGTCTCCAGATTTACATTTCAGGTCATGTTTTAGAACTATGTCAAAATCATTTCCAGGATTCTTGGCTAGAACCCTGCCGGAGAGTTCGTTATAAAGATTGGCCTTCCGGGATGTGCATGATTTGCAAAGTTGAATTGACTGTCCCAGAGAATTAATCTTGATTTTCATACTCTGGCCTTCATGCCCTGCCATATGCTCGCATTGGTAATCTCCATGGCTCTTTCTCAAAGAATATCCAGTTGATTTGAGAATCTCGGAAAGAAGCGTTTCAGGATATTTGGAGTTTCTGCCTGTGCATGTCAGTCTATTGTCTGAGGAATACAGGTGAATGTCCTTTTTCAATACGATCTCCGAGTAGGCTAGCAGCCGCAGAATGGGATCGTCCCAGTGCTGGAAACCTATCAATGTTTCCTTCTTCACCTTGCCCCTGACTGTGTAGTTTACATCCCCGCTTGGAAGCCTGGCTGTGGCAAACATTATGGGCGAGTTCTCGGAAGCCAGTATCAACATTGATGCGTAACCTCTTTCAAACTGCTTCCCACTTCCTGCCAACTTCTTCAGAGTCGCAGGATTGGACCTTATTGAATGGATCTTCTGTAGTTTCATCTGGACTTTGTCAAAGGCACATTTGGAACACTCGCTTTCGCATTTGGGAATCAACATCTTCGGGTCATTGGCCATATCGCTGGCCAGCTTCCTTAGATTGGCCTGCTGGACTTTTGTTCCGGTGCCTATGCCAAACCTTCTGAACTTTGGCTTTTTCACAAGATACCGAATAAGATGGGATTATTTCAAGTTGCCTATGTCTATTTTTGACAACATGAGATGGAAAGAGCATCCAAAATGGGGTATGCCCAGGTTTGGAGTGCCCCCTTATTTGTGGACAGCTATTTTTAATTCTGAACTCCAAGGTCAGAGCTTAAAATCTGGATTTTCAGCAAAATATTCGACCAAATTCATTCCTTTTTTGGCTATCTGGCTTGCTGGCTTAATCTCCAGAGCCCTTTCGAACATTTTGATTGCTTCATCGAACTGTCCAAGACCTTCTAACGCGGCTCCTTTCTTGGCCATTGCATCAGGATTATCTGGATTCAATACAATAACCCTATCATAGACAGCCAATGATTCTTCCAATTGTCCTTTGATGACCATTGCATTTGCCTTTTTGAGCCAGGCATCTGCCTTGTCCGGATTCTTATCTATTTGAATTTCTGCTTTCTCAATTTCAGCGTCTGCCTTTGCCAATCTCTTCTCAGCCTTCTCCAAATCAATAGCTGCCAGTGGGTGTTTCGGAGCGATTTCCGCTGCTTCTCGAAGATATTTGGTAGCGTTCACGCAGTCCCCGAAATACAGCCAGGTATAGCCTTTGAAATGAAGTTCATTGGCTTTTATCATGTTAACTTGCTCCTGACAATAACTTTCCAGGTTGCTATTTCCAGCGGAACTGGCAATGTTCTTCAGCTTCACAAAAATTTCTGGTGAATCCAACGGTCTGTCAAAGGCCTCGTCTACTTCCAGTAATTTCCTGTTGATTACTGCCAGAATTTCTTTATCCTGGGCCGAGCACCCATCGTTCAACTGGCCTATGGCCCTATTTATGGCATCTGCGGTTCCTTTCATGCTAAGTGTAACATCCAGTGTTTTCAAATTTTCGAGAGACATTCGTTCACCCCGTGTGGAAAATACACGGGATGTTTATAAAATGTTTGTAACACAAAATATAATGTCTATTGCGGCTTTCAAGATTGCATGAACCGAGAACTCATGGATATAATCTGCTGCCCTGTGTGCAAGGGTGAACTTCAGTTGAAGGTCGATAAAGAAAATGAAAAAGAGATTCTGGCAGGCTTCCTGACCTGTGGCAGATGTTCTTTTGATTATCCGATTGAGGATGGTATCCCCAATCTACTGCCGCCCGATATGCATTGAGGTACATATTTGGATTACTGAACATGTCTCATCTGATTCACTAAAGTAAATCAGCCTAATTCGGAAACAAGTTTCCTCA
>JAGLQM010000008.1 GCA_023136815.1 Thermoplasmata archaeon | reverse complement strand
TATCCTCTCCTGCCTCTCCCCTCACTGTTGAACCGAATATGGAGGCTTTTTCAATATTCCACCTGTTAAGTATAGGGCGTATTTTTTCCTTTAGCACATCAATATTTTTCATGGGAAACCTGTGTTTATAAAAGTCCCTCATAATAATTAAGGGTTTCTAGTGGGTGTTTGAAACATCAAAATCAATTCTCGTAATAGTATTTCCTAGACTGAATTCATTGTAAAAACTTACCGGATTTCTCAACAGCCAGTTCACCATCGTGAATTATCATTTGGCCCCGGAGCATAACTCTCCTGGGGAATACGGCGTCATGTCCTTCAAATGGAGTCCAGCCGCATTTTGAATGAAGCATATCCGGCTCAATCTTCACCATATTATCCATGTCATAGAATGCCAGGTCAGCGTCATAACCAGGTTCAATTTTTCCCTTCTTCATGTCAAATAATTCCGCAGGCAAGGTACAGCACATATCCTGGACATGAATATACCGAATCATACCTTTTTTCGCAAGTGCCAGCATTAGCGGAACCCGGGTTTCAACTCCTGGTAGGCCAGAAGGCGCATTCTCAAACTCAACAGATTTTTCCTCAAGAGTATGCGGCGCATGGTCACTGGCTATTATGGCTCTGCCAGTTTTCAGGGTATCAAAAAGCCTCTTGGAAATTACCTTTTTTCTCAGCGGGGGATTTACTTTTCCCATGGTTCCTATATTACTGGCATCATGAAGAAGTACATGATGCGGCGTAATCTCGAAGCTTGCTCTTTTTGCCTTTACCTGGTCAATACTTTCTGCTGTTGTGAGATGCGCAAGATTTAATTTTACCTGGGAATCAATAGATAGTATTCTTCGGAGAGCCATGAACTCCGCCTTCATATTGCGAATAAGATTGTGCCTGTGCAAATCATCGCATACATCGTCTGCAAACATTCTAGGATCTTCAGCATGAACCGTGACAACTTTCCCAGCCAGACTATCTGAATTCAGTAGCAATTCCAGAGGCGTTTTTATGGTGCCGGAAGTGCCGGTGGTTTCTGACATATAGAGCTTGAATCCTATTGCCAGGTTTGCCATGCCGGGGATTTGGTCAATATCAGACAGCTGTCCAAACAATCCGAAATCCACATTGGCCCTGTTCTTCACAATGTCCAGCTTGTCCCGAAGTGCAAGTTCATTTTTAACAGAAGGTATGGTATTTGGCATGTCCAGTATTGTTGTTGTTCCGCCAAAGGCAGCGGCCTTTGTGCCAGTGTAGAAATCCTCTTTCTGAACGGAACCAGGTTCGCGCATATGTGTATGAACGTCCACGCCGCCAGGAAGCGTTAAATAATCTTTTAAATCAAATTCACGGTCACCATCCAGGTGTTTCTCAACCGCAGTAATCTTGCCGTTATCAATGCCGATGCACACGGCTCGTTCAGTGCCGCTCTGAAGTATTTTCGTTTTAACAATTATCTCATGGGCCATTCAGTACCACTCTCGTGACTTTTCCCCGGGGCGATTCCTCTGAAAAAACATCCCCGGTGAATGAATATATAATGGTTTTTGAATCAAGCCAGGCATCTGGAAATAGTCCGGCTTTAAGGCAAGTTTGGCTCAGGAATTTTTCAGTATTCCAGCCATACTCCACCGGCACCTGGGGTAGAAGCAAGCCTCTAAACATTCCCTGTTCCACAATGAGCCCATGGCGGCCAACTTTAACAAGCTTGTGATAATCCTTCGGATTTTTCACTTTGATTTTCTGCGGTGGCGAAAGTAAGCTAACTTCCACAACCACATTGTCTAACTCGGATTCTTCCAATGCCGGGAACCTGGGATCCCTGGTTGCTCCCTCGGCTCCACTGATGAGAGATTTTTCCAGTGGAAAATATGGCTCCGGGTATCCGATGCATCCTCTAAGTTCACGCTTTGGATACGTGTTAAGCGTCACAAAAGCACCAGAACACTCCAAGAATTTTTTGGGAATTTCAATATCTGGCATGGGCGTCCCCTTCACCGCCCGATCTATTGATGCCCTGGCCAACTTTACTGCCAATATGCCGTCCTCTTCCTCATACATAGACCTTGCATTGCACTTCTGCATAAAAGAATTATGCCTTTTTTCTGGGATACCGGAAGCTCAACATGAACGCAATTATCAAAATTACAAGCACCAGGGTAATGACAATGTTTTGCAAGGTCCAGACATTTTTCTGAACGGTTATTGTCCCTTCCACGGTCACCGGGCCATCTGGGGTTTCACCCACAGGGCCAGTGTTGTCCAGAATAATAACAAGCTCATTCTTTGTCAATGAATCATGAGCATAGTATCATCAGAACAGTGAGAGTTTTGAGCAATTTTATTACATACAAGATTGCCATATTTGATACTAAACCTCTGAATTCCGTTCAATTTTTATAGAAAGCAAAACATCAACCTCCAATGCCTAACGGACTCTCACTACACACCGAAGACAGAATTTTACTGTATTTATCCAATTTTGGCAGCCTTGATGAGGCTTATGAAGCCGAATCTGACCTAACCCAGAAGGAAATAGCCATTAATGTGAAAGTGCAGAGAAAACACATATCTCGATACCTGAAGAAGCTAATGGAAGACTCTCTTATTGACGAGAGAGTTTGCCATGTCAGGGGTGCCAAGCAAAGAATGAGATGCTATTCCCTCACTGGTCCAGGGGCATCCAAGGCCAGGGAAATATCCCAGCATGTTGGAAGCCAGAAAATCATGGTTAAAATAAATGGTGAAACAAAGAAAATGCTGGTCTCCGAAATAGATGGAGCAACCTCTGTTCATCTGACCCTATCAGATATTGTGGCAGAAGCCATGGACGGCCATGATATTCTACTAATGAATAATCTGGAATCCATTGAGGAAAACCGCAGGCGCATGATGGACGAGAAAACCCATAGGGCAGAGATATATCGCAATGCACTGAGTGTTGCCTGGCGCAATGGTATTCTCACAACATCAGAAAAACATCTTATTGATGCACTAAAGGACCATCTGGGCGTTAGTGACGAGGAACATAAATCCATGGAATCCAAAATTATCAATGAGATACCCACTTCCAAGGATGCTAATAATGATATTTATGATGAAGTTCTGCATATACTGGACGGCAAACCTACATCCAGGGAAGAGCAGATACTTGAACTTCTTAAACAACATCTTGAACAGAACTGAAAAGCGAACATCCGGTAGAAGCTAAAGTATTTTTATGCTATCGAGCAATGCCCTGGTGAGTTGATTTCATGACCAGGGAATACAAGGCACCACGAGGTAATGAATTACATTGCAAGAATTGGCGAATAGAAGCAATCTACAGGATGCTGCATAATAATCTTGAAAATGCAGAGAGGCCAGATGATCTCGTAATCTATGGCGGAACTGGAAAGGCAGCCAGAAATTGGGACTGCTTTGATGCAATCAAAAGTAGTCTTGAAAATCTGGAACATGATGAAACTCTACTAATTCAATCCGGTAAGCCAGTTGGTGTTTTCAAGACCTTCGAGAATTCTCCACGGGTCCTGATCTGCAATTCAAATCTGGTTGGCAACTGGTCAAACTGGGAACACTTCAATAAACTCGAGGCACAGGGACTCATGATGTACGGCCAGATGACTGCCGGTTCCTGGTGCTATATCGGAACCCAGGGAATTATCCAGGGAACCTATGAGACATTTGCCGAATTGGCCCAAAAGCATTTTGATGGCACGCTAAATGGCAAATTTTGTCTATCAGGAGGAATGGGTGGTATGAGTGGTGCACAGCCCCTTTCAATAAAAATGGCTGGCGGAATCGGTCTTGTGATTGAGGTTGACCCAAAACGCATACAACGCAGACTGGATGCTGGATTTTGCGATTATATTACTCAGGATTTTGACGAGTCAATGGAAATGGTGAAGAATGCTATTGCCGAGAATGAACCAATGTCAATTGGCCTCGTGGGTAACTGTGCAGATATTTTACCAGATATGGCGGCTAGAGGTATAATTCCCGATGTGGTAACAGATCAGACCAGTGCCCATGACGAGTTGAATGGCTATGTTCCAGCCGGATATTATGGTTCCAACCTTTCTGAATGTGATGATTTCCGGGCTTCTGATCCACAAAAATATATTGGCCAGTCAATGGATTCAATGAAGAAGCATTGCATGGCAATGGTGGACATGCAGAAGCAGGGCTCTGTTGCTTTTGATTATGGAAATAATCTACGAGGACAGGCTCAGAAAGCAGGATTTGAGGATGCATTTGCCTACCCCGGGTTCGTGCTGGCCTATGTTCGCCCACTGTTCTGCGAGGGCCGCGGCCCTTTCAGATGGATTGCCCAGTCTGGAAATCCAGAGGATATTTTAGCAACAGACAAGGCCATTCTGGAGATGTTCCCCGACAATCAATTGCTGAAGAACTGGATAGAGCTTGCAGAGGAATACCTGCCCTGGGAAGGTTTGCCTGCCCGGGTTTGCTGGCTGGGCTATGGTGAGCGCCATAAGTTCGCCAAGAAAATGAATCAAATGGTCAGGAACGGCGAAATCGGCCCAATTGCCATAACCAGAGATCATTTGGACTCAGGTTCAGTAGCATCTCCGTATCGTGAAACCGAGGGAATGCAGGACGGCACAGATGCTGTTGCTGACTGGCCCCTGCTTAATGCCCTGTTAAATTGCGCCTCTGGGGCTGACATGGTGGCCCTACATAACGGCGGCGGTGTGGGAATTGGCCTGAGCCAGCATTCGGGAATGATGGTTGTTCTGGACGGCTCCGAGCTTACAGACCAGCGTATTGAAAGAGTATTCAAGAGCGACCCGGGAACCGGTGTAATGAGACACGCAGATGCAGGGTATGAGTTGGCAATAAAGACTGCCAAGGAAAAAGGTGTCAAGCTTCCAATGCTACAATAATTAGCAGCCAGATACCATATGCCGAGCCCTAATGTTATATGAAATCTCGGCAAGCTTGCAATTATATATAGTTACTAGTGTCCTGACAAATAAGTTATGTTACATAGTATCTGGATAATTCCTTATCGTATGCGTTTTGTTTTATGACTCAAAATTAAATTGTCGCAACACTAGGGCACTTGGACGAATCAAGGAATTATAAGCTCTAGTGTTTTTATGCCTACGGCTCCATCATCATCGGTCACAGTCAAAATTACTGTATATATTCCGGCTTCTATGAAGGTGTGTTCGATAATTTCTCCAGAACCGATTTTCCCATCCCCAAAGTCCCATTCATATGATACTATTTCACCATCTACATCATATGAACCAGATGCATCAAAGAAGAAACCACGATTGCCTTGCAAACAGTCGGCCAGACATGAAGTGTCAACTATGGCTCCTTGTTGATAACCATCCTTCGTGTTGAACTCGACGAAAGACTCTATTGTGTTATCGCCAGAATAGAACGAGAGCCATGTGGGATTTGCTCCTTTGTGTCCCGCATCGTAAACTAATACAATATTAGATTCCCTATCCAGATACTTGTTGAATGAGATTGTCCCCTCATTTGGATTTCCGGTTGTTCTGGTCACCGGCAATTCATTTATGAGGATGCCCTCCTCGTATATCTGGCAGGTAACCGTGTTGCCTTTTCTGCCAGCAACATTCAGAGATATTTCAACATCTTGATAGATTATGAAGTCGGGCACTGGTTCAACAATCGGAACATGAATATGCAGATATTTCGTTCGTGTTATTGATTGGTTCTGATAGTTGAATGTCATATTAAGGATAACAAGATAATCTCCTGCTTCAGAGTACGTATGTGTAGGCCAGGTTGTGTTGGATTCATAACCATCACCGAAGTCCCAATAAATCTCTGTTAGGTTGTGGTTGGAATAATCTTTGTGGGGTCTATTGACAACTCCGAAATTGATTGGAATATTCTTGTAAGCAATGGGCTCCTTTGAATATATGTCTGCCCAAATTCCAACAACAGTTTTCAGCTCATCATTAATTGAAATGAATTCATTGGCTCCGGCGCCCTCGATTGTATAACTTTCTTCATTTCCTAATATTGACCGTAGGCTGGTTGTTACAACTGTATTTTCTGTCCTGTTTGAGAACAGGTAAACTATCTGATATTCCTCCTCTGGATGATAGATAAACCACAAGTCAGCAGTATCATTTCCGTTTACAGACAGATTGTATGTGACTAAGGTTTCGTATCCACCAAATGAGTTGACAATCCTTCGGATTTCAACAGTAGCTTCAGTATTCGTATCCCCTTCAAGAGAGACAGACACATTCACGAATTGGGAAGTTCCAATCACGTGCAAGGGGTAATAATGCCCAATAGATGTGAAGAGATAGCTTGTTGTATAACCAATTACACCAATGCTCATTAATGGTGGTTTAAAGTCAAGTGTGATTTCATCTCCTGGAATCAAATCAGTATAATATTCATCTATAGACAGAAGTCGGTTGGTGATATTCCCAAAATATGACTGGGTAGCTCTTACCAACTCACATTCACCATAGTAGATTGGTAACGTAGATCCGGTGTATAGACCCACATAATCTAATACATGGCCTGATGTCCAGAACAATCTAACTTTAAAATCTCCTTCTAGATCTGGTAAATGATTAGCTAGGTTTGAATAATGTAAAGAGAATTCCATGTGTGGTGATATCTGACTTACGTTATACCATCCATCAGGACCAAGAACTTGAACAATGATTGAACTCTTTTCGAAAAAGGTTGTGTTTGTCTTGAGTATTAAGTCCAACTCATCATAGCTACTTATTTGACCAAATTCAATTTCAACCCAATCACCAATCTCTCCATAATATGATTTAGAATCTGGTTGTTCGATGTGATACAAAACATCAATGTATTCAGAATCCTCTGCTGAAATTGCAGCTTCCATGTCATCACCATTAAATGCAAGTAAATCCCCTTCTGAAGAAACTGCAAGGAAGGAGTCTTCTGGGTGCTTCAATTCAGTTAGCTGGAAGTTATCAAAGTATGAGTGTTCGTTTTCATATTCAACAATTTTCATAGAAAGGAACCCATCTTTTGTAGCAATAGGATTGTTTAAAACATACCTTTCTGTAACATCTAACTCTGAACGTCCATAGTTCTCAGATTGTGGTAAGATATTGTTGTCAATAACATAGTTTGACCCATCCCAAGGTGCTATGTATGGGCAACCCAGTGGCATTGGGCCACCATATGGTGCTTCTTTATTATGAACGAGTATTCCTTCAGCATAATAATTGTGGTTGTTTTCTACTTCAATATTATAAACCGTGTTTGACTCAACAATTCTACTAACAGAAGTAACTTCAATAGAGCCATTTAATTCCATAAGAATATCTCCTTCTTTAATGTCCTTTGCTGTTTTAATTACTCCGGACGCGTAAATAGGATGAGTTTCAGTTAACCTCATATCATTGATATTAAGATACATTGAAGAAACATGGCTACTCAACCCAATAACTTTATTTGATTCTATGTTTCCAGTTATTTCATTGTACGATAGAACATAATCCCCCATATCTATATCTTCAATATTTTTCTCAGTCCAGTTAGATATCATTACTGAGGTTTCTGGAAGGAAACAACCTCCACCACCGCCTGTGCTTCCTCCACCGTTTGGTGGAGGATCGTTTGAAATGTATTTATTGTGTGATAATATATCACTCGCAAAGTAATTATGGTTGTTTCTAACTTCAATATTGTAAACGATAACATCATCTACTATACTTTCAATGCCGGTTACAATAACGTTCTCATTCAGGCCCTGAAGAACATCCCCGATCTGAATTTTTGATGCGGGGATAAACTCACCGTTGACACACATAAGATGATTACCGGTTACTTCCAAAAAGTCGTTAATAATCAAATACTCTGTGGCCATATGTGTAAAGGTATCAGTGATGATATTAGGCTGGATTATTGATTGAAGCTCACTATAAGACATGACTGCCTCTCCAACAGTGAGGTCCTGAATTTCCTTTTGGGTTCCATCGGCCATTTGTATTTGTGTTCCTGACAGAAAACAAGTACCGCCAGTACCACCTGTCCCACCGGTACCCCCTGTGCCACCAGTGCTACCGCCACTACTTGATGCGGAGATTATAAATGAATAAGTTGAACTATATTGACCATATAATCCTGCGTCATTCTGCGCTTTTACTCTCCAATACCATGTTCCAATTCCAATGTTATTCACAGGAATATAGGGATTAGAACTGTCGATTTCAAAAGCGATAGGTGATGTGAAGCCACTTTCTTGGTCTATCTCAAGTCGATAAGTGTATATGCCACTTTCCGGGTCACTGACATGGTTCCATGAAACGCTAAGAGATACAGAACCAGTTGATGTCGTAAATGTTTGATCATCAGGAAGTCCCGAGGTTGGAGCTGGTGGGGGTGTTGTATCAATTTTAACTTGAACGGTATTTGACCAAGGACTTGGATTACCTGCCATATCAAAAGCACGTACCTTTGCGTCATAGATACCGGAGGTAAGACCTGAAGCTAAATGTAAATAGGAAGAAGAAGAATAAAACGTATTGTAGTAACTTACTGTAATGCCATCAACAACTAACTCATAATAATCCATACCCCAAGGTTCAGATGGGGAGTTCCAGTCATAATATGGGGTGTTGTGTGTTGTCCAGCCGCTTCCACAATGCGTTTCAGTTAATGTGGGTGCTGATGGGGCGACAGTATCAATGTAGATTGTATCTGGATTAGTTGCGGACACAAGAGTTTGTTCCATATCATCATCAACCCAAATCCTAAAATCAAAATCTGTACGATAATCACCATCAGGAAGAGTAGTAGCAGGAAATGAGCCAGTAACATGTCCCACACCAGTAAAGGTTTCTTCATGGAACGTAACCCATGATGATGAATCATAATATTCTAATCTAACACGGAGATAATTTCTGTCTTCAGCATCATATTCAATCAAATCGAGCTCATAATTGATGATATCTGATGATTTGTAATAACCTCCGTTTACAGGGAGAATTATATCAAAGTCAAGACCTTCTGGCTCATGTTGATCTGGTAAGTTATTAGTGCCATATCCACCAGTTACTCCATGATTGTAGTAATTTGCTTTCATCCAATGTAAATCAGTGCGACCGCTTGAAACCCAATCATCATAAAAATCGTTGATGTTTTGTGGTTCATATGTAATTAATATATCCATTATATCATCAATACCATATTGCAGACAATCTTCAATTATTGGCTCAGTTCCTGGTGTGTTGGCATGTGGGTCATCTGAGCCAGATATATCAATGCCATCACTTATCTGATTCATGGGATCATCCGAGGCAGTTGAGTCATCAAATATATCCCAGAGAATGCTGGCCACCGCTCCCTCTACAGAATCACCATCAAAGTTATCTTCTATGTTACCAGATTGGTGAAATGAGTCCCCCCATCGTTCCCAATGATTATACTCAACGTTTGTAGCGGTGGTTGAGACTAAATATCGATAGCTATTTGCATCATTTCCTGCAGCACATGCCATAAATTCTGCCCAACCTTCTTTATAAGCAAATTTTGGATATGTTTCCAATTGCAACCAATGGCTCTGGCCATCATCTCCTGCTGGAATATTTCCATAAATGCTCCACATGATTGCATGTCCATATTCATGTCTGATAGTAGAGTCGTAATAGCCTGAACTATCAATAAGGCTAATGTAATTTGTACCTATAAGATTATACGAGAAATGAGAATTTCCGGTACCAGGGAAACGTATTTCAATTGTGCTTCTGGACCAACCACCAGCCACAATCGAAGTAGTTTCAGATTTTAACCAATTTCTTTGATCAGTAATAACATCACATATATTCCAACATTTGTGATCAGCAATAATAGGTAATGGCCAACTCGTATCCCCTACCCAAGGAGTGTATGTCATAGAACTATCTGCACTATATTTTGTTCCACTATCTTCTACATAACATATCCCGGGCACATCGGAAACCACACGAGTGAAGTAAGAATATATAGTATTCACGACACTAGGTATTGTAAAGGACCCTGAGCTTGTTGTGGTTGTTGAATATCCCGTGTTAATATCGGGTGAACTATCCCTCCAAAGTTCAACTGTAATTCCCTCTAATGCCTGTAATCCAATATATGTGCCATCAAAAGTATATTTATAATAATTTACATTACCTATAATATCTACGGATAAGGCTGTATTTGGCGTGGTTTGATCACTATCTGATGACAACATTATATTGCTATCAACCGATATCCTACCAAAGTTGAATGGCGAAGTCAGGGAAGAAATATCGATGATATCTGAAAAGCCAAATGTTTCCATTCCTTGTGTGTTGTCCCTCTGTAAACATACGTAAATATTGTATTTCTCTTTAAAATATGGTAGATAATGGTAAAATTCACCATGGCTGGTTGTTTGAGTTTGGGCAATTAATAAATCGGGTCCAGATACTGAATGAAATAAATACACTGTTTCATTTATCATGGGTCCATTACTATCTTTATACTGCCCATACACAACAATATAATTATCATTGTCGTAGTCTATATTTACATCTTCTTTGGGAAATCCCACGTTTGTTTCAGAAATGGGAGAGTTTTCATCAATTGATATTACTTTATTTCTATAGTCATTGACTATGGGCAATATTTGTGATTCAATATCAATGCTTTGATTTGATTCAATATTATTTGTTTTTGCCATAACAGAATTAAAGCATGAAATAAACATTAAGCCCACTAACACAATGCAGAAAGATTTGATTAATACTCTTCTCATTTTACCACGTCCATGATATCCACCATTCGTTTTCTTTAAGACCAATGTATTTTATATGAATGAATAACTCTTCATTACTAAGGCCGTCAACATCTCCTTTGTAAATCAGTGATAACAGTCCCTGAGGATCCCAGGTTGAATTTGGTAAATCGCTACCTTTAATGAAAAAATAATCGTTAATGCTAATTTTTCCATCATTGTCACCATCTACAAACATTACTACACTATTTTCACCAAAATTATCATCTAATTTGCCTGATTCTATTTTATTTACAGTGGTTTCATTGTGGTGAACAAATGCTGTATTATTATGATATAAATCATGGACAAGGCTATCAGTTATTACTGGAGAATGAGACATTAGTAAATATTCTAAGTTTGTAAGGTTCAACCAAGAAGGTTCAAGGCTTACTTCACTGTTAAATGATATGTCAGTAACGGTTATGGTGTAATTTGAGTTTTCTTTTGTTACATTAACAAGGACACTAGGCCAATCGATTAAACCAAGCCCATTTCCATCATTATCCGAATAAATTCTCCAACCAATTATCGAACTAATTATAATTATTGCAATCACAACAATCGCACCAACAATTTTCTTCAGATTCCTTCCCTCATTGGCCCCTTTCTCTTCCATAATATCACAATTTAATTAGATAAAACACAATGATAAATACTTTTCGATGCTATAAAGTAATATACTGCAAAATTGAGTATGCTCAAAATCATCACCTATATTTCCAGTAGAAGCCCTGTCTGAATAATATTCCCACCGGTTTTGCTCTATATTAGTAGCACGGTGGTTAATTAAAACCGGATTCCAGACATTAAATTCACTGTTGTCATTGGCATTGTTATCTATTGCACTATCAATGAACTCTGCCCATGCTTCATACATAGGGGCTTTTGTCTCAGATTTTTCTTCGTATAAGTTATGTGACCCCCCTGACGGAATGAAATACGTCAAAGCACTTGACATAATATTCTCAATCAGCTTTTTGGCAACGTCTCGTATATCATCTTGGATAGTTGCTTCTGTTTGATATTCAAATGAAAGGGATGCCCCACCCTTTATGTTAAATGAGCCATTGGCTCATTTCATAAACGGAAGGAACTTTGTTCCTTCATGTTTAGGGTTGGGGAGCCCTCACCTATTATATCATTTGTGTGATGGGCGAATATGGAAAAAAAGCTTTTCCACCAAGATGCAACGTAACCCACTCATGGGAACCTTAAAATACGGGTTGTTGTTTCATTGCTTTCCATCCCAACATTGGCAGTTGATGTGTAAATCATCGTCAAAGTTTGGAGATACGTAGATTTGACAAACGTGAATGAAACGTTAATGTCAAATTTGCGTTCAACAGCCAGCGCAGTGTATTTCATTGCCAGCGTAATATTTAGGAAGGATAAATATGAAGCTTCCAAGAAAAGTGAGCATGTATTGCCCCAAGTGCAAAAAACACACCAGGCACGA
Organism: Thermoplasmata archaeon; assembly: GCA_023136815.1. GTDB lineage: Archaea > Thermoplasmatota > Thermoplasmata > SG8-5 > SG8-5 > JAGLQM01. The sequence continues at coordinate 371 of JAGLQM010000008.1, read as the reverse complement.
TGTCGAGAGGGTAAAGAAGAAGAGGGCTAGCGAACTTAAGTGGGGGCAGAGGCGTTTCAGGAAAGTAACTGCCGGATATGGAGGTTTCCCAAGACCAAAACCAGAAGGTCGAGAAAAACCAACAAGGCGTGTTTGGCTGAAATACAAATGCCCTGATTGCAAGTCCTATGTCCAGCCAGCTGCCCAGAGAGCAAAGAAATTTGAGCTTACGGAGGAATAGAAATGGCCAAATCAACAGAAATTGTAGATGCCAAGTTCGTGGAAGTCAAATGTCCTGATTGTAGCAATAAGCAAATTTTATTCGTCAAGGCAGCAACACGTGTGCCATGCCAGGCATGCGGCTCAACCCTGGCTACGCCTACTGGAGGCAA
>JAGLQM010000079.1 GCA_023136815.1 Thermoplasmata archaeon | reverse complement strand
TCCTCGGCCTTCTGGGCCATCAGGCCGACATTGGCGACACTGCCCATGGTGGCAGGATCAAAGGCGCCATGCTGCTGGCAGTCCTCGATCGCTTCCTGGTAAATAGTCGCGTAACAGCGGTCGGGTACCATGGCTATGCAGTCGTGCAATTTATCATCTGGCCCCCACATCCTGCCGCCGTCCCGGATAACCACCGGCATCGAGGCGTCGACGATCACATTGTTGGGAACATGCAGGTTGGTGATACCCTTGCTCGAGTCGACCATCGCCAGTTCGCAATTGCTCTGGTAAACGGCAGCAAGGTCGGCCTCAATTTCCGCCCGTTGTGCTGCCGGCAGGGTTTCTATTCTCGCGTAGAGATCACTGAGGCCGTTGTTGACATTGACTCCCAGCTCCTTGATGACGGTGTCGTGCTTGCTGAAGACATCCTGGTAGAATACCGAAACACAATGGCCGAACATGATCGGGTCGGAAACCTTCATCATGGTTGCCTTGAGATGCACTGAAAATAGTGTGCCATTGGCCTTTGCATCGTCAATCTGCTCCGCCAGGAAGCTTCGTAGAGCTTTCTGGCTCATGAAAGTTCCATCGATAATCTCGCCAGCCAGTAGGGGAAGTTTCTCCTTGATGGCTATTTCTGTTCCGTCCTGGCCTGTGAAGATTATTTTTGCATCTCCTGCCTGTGCAGCGGTAATAACAACTGACTTCTCATTGGAGAAAAAGTCGCCGCCGTTCATGTGAGCTACATGGGACTTTGAGTTAGCGGTCCATTCACCCATTGGGTGCGGGTGCTTCTTTGCATAATTCTTTACTGCGCCTGGTGCCCTGCGGTCTGAATTGCCTTCCCTGAGTACTGGATTTACTGCGCTGCCCTTGACTGTGTCATAGGTTGCTTTGATTGTTTTTTCCTCATCGGTTTTAGGTGCCTCAGGGTAATCTGGGAGATTGTAGCCCTTTTCCTGAAGCTCTTTGATTGTTGCCTTGAGCTGTGGTATTGAAGCGCTGATGCAAGGCAGCTTGATGACATTTGCCTCTGGTAATTTCACAAGCTTGCCCAGTTCTGCCAGATCATCTGGAACGCGCTGTTCTTCTGTTAAGCGGTCAGGGAACTTGGCAGCTGTTCTTCCGGCAAGTGAGATGTCACGGGTCTCAACTGATACTCCTGCTGCTCCTGTGAATGCCTTGATTATGGGCAAAAGAGAATAAGTGGCGAGGCCAGGAGCCTCGTCCACCTTTGTGTAAATTATTTTTCCTGTGTTCATATTATCACTCCTTCAGGTAAACTATGTCATCCCATGGATGTCTATAAAGTGGTTGCATTAGCCTCTTCTGGTCCAGATAATGCCCCATCATTCCCATTGTCCTTCCAAGTATGAACAGGCCGTTAAGCGCACCCATGTGGATGTACTCATCTGCTTCCTTCTTTGGCATCTCGTTCCTCAGCATATCAGCGAAGCAAATTCCAATGCAGCCGTCCACATTCAGGATAAGATTGTCACGCTTTGAAGTTGTTATTTTCTCCACTTCAAGTGCAAAGTCCAGTATTGGAGTTTTCTTGAAGTTCTTCTTGGCGTATTGGGAGATGATGGTAACTCTCATGTCCGGGTTATGGATGCTCTTGACCCTGTGGCCGATTCCCTGGATGTTTACACCTTTCTTTTTCATCTCATTGATGAATTCCTGAGGTGTTAATCCACGGTCATAAGCACTGGAAAACATCTGAGCTGCACCGTCTATTGCACCGCCAAATCTTGGTCCAATGGTGAGCATACCGCTGACAATGGACGAGATTAAATCTTTCCCGGCTCTTGTTGTTACGATTGTATTATGGGCTCCGGAAACAGCTGGACCGTGGTCGGCTGTGACCATGATGGTCATCTCAATGAACTTGCTGGCATATTTCGGGAACTGGCGCTTGAACCAGAGTATTGACAATACACCACCAATTCCAATATCCTTCTTGAACACCTCGGAGATTGGCATATCTCCGTACATGAGTTCTTCTGCGCGGTCATCGGAAATTGTGCTGATAAAGTTTGCTGGCTTCCTTACGAGACCTTCTTTTAAAGCCTTGGCGTAATCCATTGGAACTGTTGGTGCTTCAACCTCTGGAGCTGGCTTTATCTTACCAGCCTTGACCAGTTTCTTGTAGGTTGTGTTAATCTTTTCAGCATAGTCGTCGAATGAATTAGGTACAATTGCTCCAGCCTTTTTGAGTGCTTTATTCTTTGCATCTGCTGTCTCTGCATCTCCGCCGGCCTTTGCTCCTGCATGACCAAACTGGACATCAGTTGTGAAGGCCTTGGCACAGGTTCCTGTTACCCACATTACCAGTGGCTTTTTTATCGTCTTCTTTTTCAGAGCATCAACAATATTATACTCGTCCAGACCGCCTACTTCTCCCAGGCAAACTAGCATCTTGACCTTTGGGTTCTTCTCGTATCTCATCAAGTGGTCCATGAGGGTACTTCCAGGATACATGTCTCCGCCGATTGCGATTCCCTCGTACAAACCATCTGTGTTCCTGGCTATCATATTATAGGCCTCATTGCTGAGACCGCCAGACTTGGAAACAAATCCAACTGAACCTGGCCTGTGGAGCTTTGATTCAACAATATTATCAATTGGGCCTGCGGTGTTTGCTATCTTGAAAGCGCCTGCCTGAATACCGCCAACTGTTGCCGGGCCAATGAGGACTCTTCCGAGTTCCTTGGCTTTGGCATTCAGCTCTTTCATCCTGCGTTCGGGAACGCCTTCAGCAATGATTATTATGGTCTTGATTTGCTTGAGTGCAAAAGCTTCCTCAACAGACTGTGGTGCAGACCTGAAAGATGCGAAGCTTATCAGAACATCAACATTCTTGTGCTTCTTGGCTGCATGTTCCATTGATTTGAACACTGGCACAAGAATTTCCTTGGGCCCGAAAAAGAACTTCTGAAGTGTGTCACGGCCAGTTGGATTGATTATTGCTGCCACGGAAGGTGTTTCCCTTCTTGACACAAAGTCGAAGTCCAGCATTCTCTGAACCGCATTAACCTGCATATTGTAGATGAACGCTTGAGTTTTGTTATCAAATAATTCATAATCTGGCTTACCATTTGCCTTCTTGTTTGTCTTCTTTGAAGGTGCTGCTTTCTTTGCTGGCATTTAATTACCTCCTTTCAGTGCCATTGACACAATATTTGTCATGTGAGTTTCCGGCCCGTAAACTTCGATATCTAGACCGATTTCCTCTTTCAGGGCACCAATATTTTTCAAGCCCTCCTGGTAATTTGGACCGCCCCTTCTGACGTATATCTTGACTTTCTGCTTTTTCAGTTTGTCACCATACTCGTGAAGTGCACGGATAATGCCAGTGAATGTCTTTGCAACATCTGTGAAGTTTGCAATTCCTCCTCCAACAATGAGGTACTTGCCCTTCTTGTTTTGCTTCTTGGTCATTAGGTCCAGAACTGTTTTGGCGTATAGGTATGTAAATTCCTCATTTGGATTTCCAGAATATTCTCCATAATTGGCCATCTCGTCCATGAATCCCAAATCGGTGATTGTATCTGCGTAAATCACAGATGCACCGCCGCCAGCAACCATTGTCCAGATTCTTCCTTCTGGATTGAGAACTGTAAGCTTCAAAGATGCGCCGGTCTTGGTGTCCAGCATGTCTATGTAATCTTCCTCTTCGGTTCTCATTCTTCCGAATGGTGATGGGAACTCTATTGGACCCCATTTCTTGCCGCTCTGGAAAGCTGCGGTATCATCCAATTTTGCTGCCAGGTCCAGTGGAATAACCGAATCCTTGGTAACCACTATCGGGTTTATCTCAAGATATGCATAGTTCAGGTCAGCATAGAATTTGAACAGGGCTTCGATAAATTGTCCAACAATCTTCTTGCGGTCCTTTGGAACCTTGCCCAGTAGATTCGTTTCCATCTCGGCTGCTGAAGGTAATTTACCTATGGGAATTTCAAATCTTGAAGCCTTTGCATCTATATCTCCAACATTGACTCCACCCTCATGGTAGAACATGATTGTGTCGCCAGTAATAGTTGACATGATTGCCACATAGCATTCATCAGCATCGTCATGTGGAACCAAAGGTTCTATGATGAAGTGGGTTAGTTGACCATACGTTCCCTTGTCTGTTGGCTTTCCTTTAGCATCGAATGCTCCGTAAATTGTCATTGGAGCTTTTGACTTCTCCTTTATCCATTTTTTTGCCTGGTCATAGGTTGCGCCTACCAGGATAAGGTCATTCTTGCCTCTGCGCTTGACTAACTGATCTGGTTTGACTACAAGCTTCTCCTTTGAAAGCCACTTGTGCTTTGTGGGCAGC
>JAGLQM010000078.1 GCA_023136815.1 Thermoplasmata archaeon | reverse complement strand
GCGTGAATCAATTCGATTCACGTTAAGATGAGGCTGGGCCTCATCTGTATTTAGGGCCTGGTAGTTTACAAAATCAAGACTACTCTGCAGGGGGATAATTTGATTTAACTGATGAAATTGAAGCAAAGAACACTGGAGTTTTTATTTCTCTTCCGCCAACTATAAGCCGTGATATTTGAATCCCCTTCCTGAAGGGATATTGAAATAGACTAATATAATAGCTTCGGAATATATTATAAAATAATCTAGTACATAATAATACTATTTTATTCTATACGCCCTATATTTATTTCTTCTACCATCTTATTGAGTTTAGTTGTTATCGTTTTGTAGGTATTTTTATCTGTTTTATAATCAGCAAATAGTTCCTTTATTTGGAGAGATGCCATTCCAGTATTTTTTAATGGATAACTTCTTAAATAGCCAAGAAAATCAACAGTATCCCTATTTACATTTAAAAGTAATCCAATACATCTTTTTCTTGCCTCATTGTCTGAGTGTAAGCTTTTCCAGAGATCCCACTCTTTTCTTGGCCATCCAACAGTATCTGAAATATCTTTCCATGATTCTGTAATCACTGCAATATACATTTCAGACATTTTAATAGCCTCTTCAATATCCTCATCAATTAATCCATGTGCTGTAATATCCAAATCACATCCGTAAACTGGCTGTATTCCTTGCTCAATTAGAAATATCTCAAATGCCGGCTTCCATTTTGCATTATCATATTCTTTACATCTATGCGAAATAAAACATTTTACAGGGTTAAATGATTGATTTGTTGATTTTGGATTAGTTTCGGACATATTATTACCAAATTCGTCATCGATTATCAATCTTCCTATTAAAAAATAGTATATTTAATTTGACAAAAATATTGATTTAGACCTCTATATATTGATAGTGGCGCAACCCTTAAATACCACCCCCATTATACCCTCTACTACAAGTATACAACCCTGCGTTGTGAACCTCTGCACTTATGCGAACGTCCGCAGGACTTCGCTGGGAGAATAAAATGGAGCAAATAGACCTTGACACCTTACTGGCCATAATCGGCAATCCTACCCGAAGAAGTATCCTTAGAAAACTCGTTAAGGAGGACCATTATCCTCTCCAGCTTTCCAAAGAGCTAAGCATCAGCCAGCAGTCTATTATGAAACACCTTCAAGTTTTGGAGGAAGCCGAACTTGTGAAATCTATTTTCAGAAAAAGCGATTCTGGCCCACCCAGGAAGTTCTATGTTGCCACGCAGTCGTTGACTATAGTAATTGACATGTCACCGGAGCAGTTCTCCGAGGATTTGCGGTTCCATGAGATTGAGCAGGTGATTAAAGGGGAGGCAGACTCCCAGACACTTCGGAATGCCGAGAATTTACGCGTTAAATTGACGGAATTCATGGGCATGATTGCCACTGTAAATAAAGAGTTGGGTGCAATTGCCAAGGAGCGGGACGAACTGCTGGCCAGGAAAGAAGATGCTCTACGGTATGCCAATAACATAATCAATACATTGTGCCAGGACTATGAACAGCGGAAGGTTTTACGCTATCTCATTAATGAGAATGATCTCTCGCTGGCCAGTATGTCCGAACGCCTGAACATGCGAGAGTCTGAAGTTGAAACAGTTTTACGAAACCTGGAAAAACATGGATTATTGATGATTAACAAGTGAGTGATAGCATGAAAAATAAACAGAAAGAGGAAAAGCCAGAATTGGAAATAGCCGAACCCGAACAAACAGTTGAGGATAAGATACCGGAAATGACTGAACAGGAGATTCAGCTGGCAGAGCAAACCGAACTGGCCAGTGGCTATTTTGCGCAACTTCAGAGAGTTCAGGCCGATTTTGAAAATTATCAAAAGCGGATAGATATCGAGAAGGGCCAGATTGCAGATACTGCCTGCGGCGAGTTGGTTGCTGGTCTGCTGGACACCCTGGATAATTTTGATAGGGCTCTGGATTCCATGAATAATATTCCCCCGGAGCATGCAGAAGGCGTGAAAATGGTGTACAAGAACATGATGGACTATCTACAGGGCTGCGGTCTGGAAAAGATAATCGCCCAGGGCTGCCAGTTCAATCCCCATGTTCATGAGGCTGTAATGCAGCAAGAATCAGAAGATGAGGACGGCACCGTACTGGAAGAGTTCCAATGCGGGTACGCACTGAAAGGCAAGGTGCTGAGACCGTCGAAGGTCAAGGTGGCTAGGCAGTTAACGACTGCTAGCCACGTGGCTAGACAGGTCAAGCCTGCTGGCCAAATAAATGAAGATAAATAAATTAAATTAAAAATATATAGGAGATGAAATAAATGGCAAAGATTATAGGAATAGATCTTGGAACAACGAACTCCTGCATGGCCGTGCTGGAAGGCGGCAAGCCAAAGGTACTCCCAAATGCGGAGGGGGGCAGGACCACACCATCAGTGGTGGGGTTTACGAAAGATAAAGAAAGATTAGTTGGCCAGATAGCCAAGAGGCAAGCGGTCAGCAATCCTGAAAGGACAATATCATCCATAAAAAGGGACATGGGCAGCAAAAAGAAGATAAAAATTGACAGTGAAAATTATACTGCGTCTGATATCTCGGCAATGATCCTGCAAAAGATGAAGCTGGATGCAGAGGCGCATCTTGGCGAGCCGATAAATCAGGCCGTAATCACAGTGCCAGCATACTTCAATGACAATCAGCGACAGGCAACAAAGGATGCCGGAAAGATTGCTGGTCTGGAAGTGCTCAGAATAATTAACGAGCCTACGGCGGCAGCACTGGCCTATGGACTGGACAAGGAAGACGGCGAGAAGATTGCCGTATTCGACCTTGGCGGTGGAACATTTGATATTTCACTTCTTGAGGTTGGCGATGGTACATTCCAGGTTCTCAGCACAGACGGCGATACAAAGCTTGGCGGAGATGACTGGGATCAGATGCTTGTTGATTATCTGGCAGCCGAGTTCAAGAAAGACCAGGGCGTAGATTTAAGCAAGGACGTAACAGCAATGCAGAGGCTGAAGGAAGCTGCTGAGAAGGCTAAGATCGAGCTATCAGGGCTGCAGCAGGTAAATGTGAACCTGCCATACGTAACAGCCGACAGCACAGGGCCAAAACATCTGGACATCACCATTACCAGAGCAAAGTTCCAGGAGATTACCAAGAAATTACTGGAGCGCACAAATGAGCCAATGAAAAGGGCCATGAGGGACGCAAAGCCAACAGCCATGAAGCCAGAGGATATCGACAAGGTCATTCTGGTAGGCGGTTCAACCCGTATGCCAGCAGTTCTTGAAATTGTGAAAGAATTCTTTGGAAAGGACCCATACAAGAATGTCAATCCAGATGAGTGCGTGGCAATGGGCGCTGCAATTCAAGGAGGAATTTTGGGCGGCGAAATCAAGGACATAGTTCTGCTGGATGTTACTCCGCTAACACTTGGTGTGGAAACACTGGGAGGCGTGACAACTCCGCTTATTGAGAGGAATACCACAATCCCCAGCAGAAAGAGCCAGACATTCTCCACTGCAGGAGACAGCCAGACCAGCGTTGAGATTCATGTGACACAGGGTGAGAGAACCATGGCCGCAGATAATGTGAGCCTTGGCAGATTCCATCTTGTTGGCATACCGCCAGCACCCCGGGGAATTCCACAAATAGAAGTCACATTCGATATTGATGCAAATGGAATTGTCAATGTTACTGCTAAGGACTTGGGAACAGGCAAGGAGCAGAAGATAACAATCACTGCAACCAGCAATCTTTCTGATGAGGAAATTCAGCAGAAGATTCATGATTCCGAGAAGTTTGCAGAAGAGGATGCAAAAAAGCGCGAACATATAGAGATCTTCAACCAGGCAGAGAGCATGATTTACTCCACCGAGAAGACAATGGAGGAACTCGGAGACAAGGCCACCCAGGAGCAGAAGGACCAGGTAAACACAGCACTGGAGGCATTGAAGGAATCCGTTAAATCCGAAGATGCAGAGAAGGTTAAAGCTGAAATAGAAAACCTCACCAAGGCCATGCATGAAGTGACCACTGCATTATATCAGCAAGTTGCAGCAGAACAGCAAGCACAGCAGCAGGCAGAACAGGGTGATGGCCAGCCACAACCAGGCGAAGACGGCGACTTTGTGGATGCTGATTTCAAGGATGTAGACGAAACCGAGGAATAGGCAAAACATAAATGGGCGAAGGCATGACCTTCGCCTATCATTTACTTTGAGGATTGACTGGCATGGCGAACAAAAGAGACTATTACGAAGTTTTAGGCGTTGAAAAGAGTGCAAACCAGGACCAGGTGAAAAAGTCATACCGCAAGCTTGCTAAAAAACATCACCCAGA
>JAGLQM010000077.1 GCA_023136815.1 Thermoplasmata archaeon | reverse complement strand
TGATTAATTAATCCCGCAATCGTTTCCTTCACTCGTGTGTGATTGCGGCCCTATGATATTCTGCCAGAAAATATTTTTTAGACACATCAGGTCGGGTTCTACATCTGTTTTGATTCCCTCATCGAACCCAACAATTGCTTAGAGATTGTTGCGAGCCATATGGCACTATATTTGTTTTATAAGCGTTATCGTGCCATTGTCGAATGCGATGCAGAAATTAGTTGTGAGTTGCATTCAACTATGGTACTGTTTTTTGGCTCCTCATCGTGTCGGGGAGTCCTCACCGCCCCCGTTCATTACCCCAAATTATTTTGTGTAATTGAGGTAAAACCCTCACGTCAAGCTTGTCCTGAAGAACCCACTCAACAAGTTCCTTCAGGTTCGTCCCGTCCACCACGGTCATGATAATCACGCATGTTGGCTGATATTTTTGTATAATACCCTTGGCATAGTCATAGTCTTCCTGGCCGGAAATTATGAACTTCAATTGGTCGGTGGGCCCCAAATTTTCCATATTCGAGAAGTCCATTTTATCAGCCTGTCCAGAACTTGGGCACTTAATGTCCATGCTTATCATCAGTATAGGAGAACATTCCAGTTCTTCAAGATTAATTGACCCATTGGTTTCCAGTGTAACAAGATAGCCAGCGCCCAAAAGTTTGTCAATAAGCTTTGGAGTCTCAGACTGGCACATTGGCTCTCCACCGGTAATGCAGATCTGATTGCATCTGAATTTATCTACCTCGGCAAGTATCTGGCCAATAGTAAATTTCTTGCCTTCTGTTTTGGCATATTCGGTATCACACCATTCGCAATCAAGATTGCAGCCAGTAAGCCGAACAAATACAGTGGGGATACCCATGGTTGCCCCCTCCCCCTGAATGCTGTGAAATATCTCATTAATTTTCATATAATTCCCTTTCATGAACATCAAAATGAATCTTCAGCCTTGCTGGTATGGGTTCTGATTCAACATTTTCCCAGAAGCCCGCACTAATATAATCTTCCCGGGTTCCATCGACACCACCCATCTGGAGAGTCCAGAATTGCCGATTATCCTTTGTTATCTGGATGACTGTGTTATCTTCGATTTTAGTAATTCTAATTTTCGTATTCAACAGGATCATTAATTCCCGCCTCCCTGAATCCTTCCAATCTGAGCAGACAAGCCTCGCATTTTCCGCATGCTTTGACACCACCAGAGTAGCATGTCCAGGTGAGTTCATAGGGAACTCCAAGTTCTGTACCTTTTCTGATAATTTTGGCTTTGGTAAGATGTAAAAGCGGAGATTTAATCATCACTGGCTTTCCATCGACACCAGTCTTTGTGCCGAGTTCTGCTGTTTTTTGGAACGATTCAAAAAATTCCGGGCGGCAGTCGGGATAGCCGGAATAATCTACTGAATTTGCACCAATAAAAATTTTTTCTGCTTTAACAACCTCTGCCAGCCCCATGGCCAGCGATAAAAAAGTCATGTTCCTTGCTGGAACATAAGAACTTGGAATTTCCTTGCCAATTTCTTCAAATTTTTTCCCTTGGTCCAACTTGATATTTTCATCGGTTAGGGAAGAGCCTCCGATTGCATTCAAATCTACTTTTAAAATTGTATGGCTGGACACATTAAAATAGGCGACCAGTGCCTTTGCAGACTCTTGCTCCTTTGAATGCTTGCTGCCATAGTCTATTGTCAGTGCATGAACTTCATAACTCTGGCTGGCAATTGCCAAACATGTAGCCGAATCAAGGCCGCCTGAAAGCAATACAACCGCCTTTGATTGTCCTACAGATCTCTGGATGCCCAGGCCCCCTGCCCTATACCCTCGTCAATGCCAACCTTGATTTTTGTAATCTTACTTCCAAGCTCCAGCTGGCCAATAATTTTTTCCAGAGTGTATTCTGCAAGCTTTTCAGCAGATATCTTGTCCAAATCAAGAATAGTAACATCACATTCTGGGAATGAATACTTTTTGTCAAGAGCAGTCACATTCACCTGGTAATTTTCCACTATGATAGTCACTTTATCAGACTTTCCAGGCATGAGAATGCAGTGATCCAGTTCATCGGCAACGACCTTCATGGCTTTCTTGAGCTTCACAAAATCATAGACCATTCCGCTGTCATCCACTTCGCCAGTCAAGTGAATGTGGATTGTATAATTGTGCCCGTGGAGACGGTTGCACTTATCATGTCCAGGCAGGAAATGACATGCTGAAAAGCCAATGCCCAGTTTCCAACCGTCAAGTTTGAGTTTCATGGGTCTAACATATTGGGCATTCAATTTAAAGTTTTCAGTATAATACAGGGTCTATGTTTGGTTAGTTGTTAGAAGGGGGTCTAGTAGAGCTGGCTTTTCAAAAGCCAGCCCAAAACGTGTTCCAAGCACCCTATACCCTGAACCCTAGCCCCTAACATATTCCAAACATTTATGTAAGCCCTCTCAATTGTGCCACCCAATGACCGATGCCAATAGACTGAACACTGTACTGGCTATAATTGCAATTATAGTTCTGGTACTATCTTTCTCGGCCTTTGCATATATCATTGTTCCAAAGGGAGATGCCAGCCTCATTGTTGTCAATAAAATTGATTATGGCTGGGATGTCATTTTTACTGATTTTGAAATGACATCATTTACTGCATCTGAAGACGATTATGAGGGGGTTCTTGTCAGCAACATCATTCTTGATACCGGCCTGGAGAATCCCCAGGGCCACACATACAGGTTCATGGGCCTGGATGGTTATCAGAAAGATGTTACATGGGAGGATGTGCAGAACAGTTATCTTGTGGAAGATGAGCACAAAGTGGTTTTCCCGAATATGACCAGGAGCTTCTGGGTAAAGGATTTGGCGTTGATTGAGGTGATTTCTTGAAAATATATTTTCAAGATCACCTATTAAACAAAAGGTGATCTAATGGAAAAAATGGTGAATAATAAGTACAGAATTCTGGCTGGAATTATAGTATTTGGCTCGCTATGGGGAATGCTTGAATGTATCCTTGGCGAGGTTAAGTTGACCGGTGCTCTGGAGGCCTTCCCAATGGGTGCCTTTTTGGGTGCATTTGTAGGTCTTGGACTGATGGTTCTTACAAGGAGATTATACAATGTTATGTGGATGCAGCTGGGCATGGCTCTTGTTGCTGGGCTTCTCCGTTTCTGGGCCCCTGTAGGTACTTGCGTAATCTGCTCCGCACTGGCCATTGTTGCTGAAGGTATGATTTTCGAACTCATATTTAACCGTCCTGTGTTCAATATCAACAAATCTGGTGGAGACATGAGGAATGTTCAGACATTAGCTTTCCTGGGGATAATCGCTGGCTTCACAATTTACACAACCGGATACATGTTCACCCAGATATTCACGCCTATTCTTACAGAAGGAGCTTTTAGCATATCCAACTTTTCTGCTACTCTCCCATTAATCTTCGGAAGGGGCTTCTTTGCAGCTGTTTTGGGAGGCATTACTCTCCCGCTGGCAGTTCTGGCCAAACAGCTTTACATTGATGTTTCAAGCATCAAGAAAGAGCATTATTACGGAGCAGTGGCAGGCATATCCACATTCTGCTGGGTATTTGTGTTTGCTTTCTTCTATATCTGAGGTGAATCACATGGCAACAGCAAAAATTATAGTGTTCAATCCAGACAAGTGCACAGGATGCCTTGAATGTGAAAAAGCCTGCTCAAATGTAATGCACAAGAATGATAAAGGCGGAGAATGGTCTGCAATAAGAATTCATGAGACCGAATCAGGCTATCAAATGACAAACTGCAATATGTGCGGATTGTGCATAGATATGTGTCCAGTCCAGGCATTAAAGCGCCTCGGCAATGGCACAGTGACTTTGGACAAGAAAGTCTGCATAGGATGCCAGGCATGTGTCGGTTTCTGCCCAACAGAGGTAATGAGGAAGGCTCCAGAGGTCATAACACCATTCAAGTGTATCTCATGCGGCATGTGCGTCAAGGCCTGCCCCAATGATGCTCTTGAGCTCAAGGAAGTTAATCTCGAGGACATAGAAAAAACAGTTTATTCCTATCAAGGAGTGTGCTAGAATGACTGATGAATGCACAAGCACGGAAGTTACAACAATTGGCGACAGGAAAACAGGATTCCAGACCGGAAACACAGAGCATAAGTGGGACCTGGATGCCCTGAGAGCAGAACACAAGGTATTGGCTGAATATACTTATGAGAAAAAACCTATAGTCAAGGGCTATGCTGGCCGAACTCTCTATGTGGACCTTACGACCAAGGAAATTAAAGAAATTCCAGTCACCGAGGACATGAAAAAAAAGTTCACTGGAGGCCGTGGATTTGGCCTGAAACTTTTATGGGATTCTAT
>JAGLQM010000076.1 GCA_023136815.1 Thermoplasmata archaeon | reverse complement strand
GTGATACTTATCAGCCACCGGACGGCTACCGCGGCCCGATTCTGGAACGCCTGATAAAGGAAGGTCTCCGCACCTGGTCGAAGGTCAGTGTCACCAAAAAGGACGGCTCGCATTACGAGGGGGTCCTTCTTCCTCGTTCGGTTCACACTTCAGACGATTATATCTCGATAAAAGTGGACACTGGTTACAATATAGGAATTATGCTTCCAGATGACGCGACAATCAAGGAAACCGGCTACAAGGCTGGCGATTATAAGATTCCAGAGACGATCATCGAGAGAAATCCTGACCTTCCAAATGTGACTCTGCTGGGCACCGGCGGGACAGTGGCCAGTCGTCTCGATTACAGAACCGGGGCAGTGCTCCCGGCCTTTGAGCCATCGGAACTTTTTTCAGCAGTTCCGGAACTCATTGACATCTGCAATTTAACCCCAAAGACCCTTTACAAAATTCTGTCGGAGAACTTCTGCGCCGAGTACTGGATCAAGACTGCAGAAGCCGTGGCCAAGGAAATTGAGGGGGGGGCAGACGGGATAATCATCGGCCACGGGACCGACACAATGTCATACTCCGGCTCAGCATTATCATTTTTCCTGCGTGATCTACCTGTGCCAGTAGTTATTGTTGGCTCACAGAGAAGCAGTGACCGTCCTTCCAGCGATGGGCCCATCAATATCATGAACGCTTCGACACTGGCCGCCTACGGAGATCTGGCCGAGGTCGTCGTTGTAATGCACGGGACGACAAGCGACAATTATGATTACATTCATCGTGCCACCCGCGTCAGAAAAATGCACAGTGCCAGACGCGACACTTTCCGTACCATTGCCGACATCCCTATGGGCCAAATAAAAGATAGAAATATCGAGTTCTTCAAGGATGATCGGAGACGCCGCAGTCCCCGTGAAAATTTCCAACTGGACACGAAAATGGACGAGCGCGTAACCATGCTCTATTTCTACCCTGGTATGGAGGCGGATACAATGCACGCTGTTATCGACAAAGGATATCACGGCATAGTCATCATCGGAACCGGCCTGGGTCATGTCGGCAAGCCCATGTACGAGGCTCTGGACAGGGCGCAGGAAGAGGAGATACCGGTCGTCATCACGGTCCAACCACTTTTCGGCTTTTCTCATCTTCGAGTGTATGAGACTGGCCGGGACATGCTGGCTCGCGGCGTCATCGAGGCAAAGAACATGCTTCCAGAAACTGCTCTACCAAAGCTCATGTGGGCATTGGGCCATACCAAGAACGTTGATGAAGTGGCAAAAATAATACAAACAAATATCGCTGGCGAGATTACCAACAGGGAAACGTACAGTGGCTTCCCGATCTTACAGGGCGGCATCAAGGATTTTTACAAGACCTACACTAGCATCGATAAAATAGAATAAGTGGAAGATGCCAATAGGTGAATTAACCGCCTAGCAGGCTGGTTTCTGATTGTAATTTATATATTTGGATGAAACTATAATGAGTTGATAATCACATACATTTGTCTGACCACAAGATTTTTGCAATTCACATTCATCTAGTGCTTTATGGATGCTGTGATCTTCGACCTTGACGGAACCCTGCTGGACTCCGAAAAAACAATATTAAGAAGCCTCAACACCGCATTGGAGGAATTCGGTTTTACACCATTTGAGATGCATGAACTCCACTCCATGATTGGCATGGATCTTCATCGAATATTGGCTCGAAAAGGTGCAGACCAACCAATAATAGTCCAAAGATATACGCAGGTACAGCTGGACACCTTTATGGACGATATGACATGGTATAATGGAGTTCCAGAGCTATTAACTAACCTGCAAGAGTCAGGATATGTCCTTGCAGCTGCCACCATGAGACGTGGAAGAGTAGCCAGAGCAGTTTTGAACGGTCTTGGTTTGAATCATCATTTTGATGCAATTGTCGGAGCGGATGATGCTCCGGAGCCAAAACCCTCTGGTGCCCATCTTCTTAAAACCTGCGAGTCTATTGGAGTTGAGCCAGATGATGCAATTATGGTGGGCGATTCCAAGTATGACATATTATCTGCAAAAGCAGCAGGTTGTCTGGCTATTGGTGTATCATGGGGTATGGGCTCCAGCAAAGAGATGGAAGATGCAGGAGCTGAACATATAATCCATGAGATGAATGTATTATCTGACTTTTTACTGATGATGATCTGACTAACGTTTTTGAGTTTAAAAATCAAAAAACTTTAAGTTAATTATTAAAAAAAAATAAAAAAAGGAGGGGGTTATCATGAGTTCTCCTCCTCTAATTCTGGCGAGCACGCCAGAAAAAAAGAAAGGAGGGGTTTATTGTGAGTTATTATTCTCCTCTCTTTAAAAAAAAAGAGGAGTTTTAATCCTGATTATGTTGCATCCTAACTTTGACAGTTTATGTCTAAATATTCGTCAAAGTTAGGATAGACGCAGATTTGACGTTTTCAAATTCTATCTGCTGTCAAAGTTATGTGACTAATGGGACTGCGTAGCTGGTCATTACAGGGGATTCCATCTGATAGCTCGGAAGATTGTTACACTGAAGCTCACAGCCGTTCATGATTGCCATTACCTTGAGCTGACCCTCAAACTTAGCATCAGTTCTTGCGCCAAAGATGATGTTTGCACCTGGATCCATTATCTGGCTGAACTCGTTTACAACTTCAGTGGTGGTCCTGATGTCCAGTTCCGGCCCGGATGTAATTTGAATGAGTGCGCTGGTTGCGCCTCTATAATCTATGTCAAGCAGCGGATTGCTCAGTGCCTCTGCAACTACTGTTTGAGGATTATTTGCCGAGTTCTCACCGTAGATAATGGTGGAGGTATTTCCGCCGGACATGACCGATCTCAGGTCTGCAAAATCAAGGTTGATAAGTGATGGCTGGGTTATTGCCTCTGTTACTTCCTTTACTACTTCGGAGATCATCTGGTCCATAACACTGAATGCCTGGTCTATTGGCATTTTCGGAACAATTTTGAGTAATTTATCGTTTGCCAGAACTATGGTACTATCAGAATTTCTCTTCAGTTTTTCCAGGCCAATCTCCGCCCTCTGGTTCCTTGCACGGCCCTCAACAGCAAATGGTATTGTGGCCATTGAGACAACCACCGAACCAAGTTCTTTAGCAATCTCCGCAACCACCGGAGCAGTGCCTGTTCCAGTTCCACCGCCCATTCCGGCAGTAATGAAAGTAATATCCGCGCCTTTAAGGAGATTCTCCAGCTCGCTTCTGGCCTCCTCGGCACAGTGTTCGGCAACTTCCGGATGTCCTCCGGCCCCTTGGCCCTTGGTTATCCTCTTGCCGATGAGAACCCTCTTGTCCGCATGTATGTTTTCAAGATGACTCTTATCTGTATTAATCGCAATAGTCTCGGCTCCCCAGACCCCAATTTTGTGTAATCTATCTACGCTATTGTTGCCTGCCCCACCGCACCCGACGACCACGATTTTCGGGTCGGATATCAGGTGCTCTGTTTCGAATGAGTTTGCATTTTCCACCATATCTTGCATTTTTTCACCACCATTTTTTGGAGCATTGAAGCTAACTTAGAGTAAAGCAAAATTACGTCTGCTCAGCCGATTCTGTTGAAACGGTTTCGTATTTCTGCGTGCATCCTGACTGATAATTTACCAGCCGCTCATGACACTGGCCATCCCTGTCCAATGCGCGACACATTGCCGCGATGAATCCGTTCTAGGTAACGGTTCATTCGTTCTCTTGACTCTCTGTTGCTTTTTGCAGGCGCAGCCGTACATATTCCCTTACGGCATTGCGGACGGCGTCGTCAACGGAGATCGAATCACCCGAATGCACCAGTTCTTCGAGTTTCACCACATTGCTCTTGGGGAGTTCTACCATGAGTTTTTCGATGTGTTCAGGAGTGAAATGTGTTTCCACGAAACTGTCAATCGCCGCTCTTATGGCGTCTGACATGTTTGTAAATTGGCCCTGCTCCACAAGTTTCTGGAGTGCTGCTACTCTATCTTTGGGTATTCGAATTGTGACCCGCTCTGAGTCCGTTGACATTCTTGCGCACCTGTCCGTCAGACGGTTTTATCTTATTTGTCTGACATATGTCCTATATGTGTCCGACATATATAAACATACCGACAAGTTTTATTGTCGGTGTGTTCCCATGCCCTGTCTGTAAGCGGTTCCAATAAAATCCATTTGAAGCGGAGGGCGGGGTTGTACCTCCTGTTTGTTCAGAACAGGAGAGGTGACACCGATTCTTTTTTCTCAAACTTTGGGTACTTCGCCTGTGAGGGCGGAGGGGTGGTCGCCATCGACATACATCCCGACTATTCACCTTTGATGCCCTAACCATCCCCTAACCTTGCGTCCCTGCGC
>JAGLQM010000075.1 GCA_023136815.1 Thermoplasmata archaeon | reverse complement strand
TCAAATCTGCGTCTCACCTAACTCGCAAACCATACCTGGTTTGCGTTAGGATGAATCTTGGATTCATCGCAAATTTGACATTTAAGTACCCATTGTCTTTGTCAAATCTGCGTCTCACCTAACTCGCAAACCATACCTGGTTTTCGTCAGAATGTATTTGACGAATATTTAGACATCAACTGTCAAAGTTAGAATTCATCTGTTTTTGACTGTGATTTACGCATAAAGTGTCAAAGATAGGTTATGGATGGAAAAGCTTCCCCGACTATGCGGGGAAAAGTATGGTACCATTTTCCTTGAATGGAGTGACAACCATGAGAGTCTTTGTTTCCTTTATGCCAGTTATCTGCAGTGAATCCAGAACAAAGGTTTTCAATGCTTTGTAATTCTCAAATCTGGCTTTTAGAATTATATCCACATCACCCGTGACCATGAACAGCTCCTCAACGATGTCAAATTTGGAAACTGATTTGGCAATGCTTTCAGCTTCTTTTGTATCAATTTTCAGCATTATCATTGCCACGACCTGATTCTCACCATAATATGTTGATAATATCCTTTCGTAATCTTCATCCTTCTCCATGTATTCACCTTATGGTGGGATATGATTATTAGATATTATATAGTTTACGACAAGGGAGGAGGCGATTCTAAATCTATCTGCTTGAAAAGTGGTTAGAGAATAGAAATTTGACATTTAAGCCGATTTACATTTGTCAAACTTGCATAGACCACATTTTTGAATATTAATATAATGTCAAATTTGGGCTATATGTTTATGGTTGGGGAGCCCTTACTCTACTATGTATAAATCAACATATATAAAACGAAGTTTCAGACTTATATATAGGTGTGCGGTTATTTTTTGAGAATACTTCGAGTTTTCATACTCACTGAACGGATGATGTTTCAAATTCTTCCTGAAGGTCAATGATTACTTGCTCAAGGACCTCTTCAAATGATTCACTCCTGTATTCTCTCATTCCACCCAGATCGCTCTGAACTCTAGCTACGAAGGCCTTGGGGCCTTTAAGAAATTCTACGTTGCACAGGGACTCTTCCATAATAGCACCTTTGATAGTTTCATCCCGATATTTGGAGGGGTATATAATAGTTATTGGCACAGTGGCCAGATGTTTCAATAATGGAATTAACAATTTACTATTTTACTGCCTCACATAGCTGAACGCCAGACCTTTGCAAACCCAGTGTGGTTTGCGTTAGGATGAATCTCAGATTCATCTAATTTCTGATTGCAGATTTTCTACGAAACGTGTTAAACATAGGTTATATGCTGTGTCTGACATAATGTTTTTGATTTTTATTTATAAAGCAAAATCAAAAATCCAGTGTCATATTATTTTAACCGATGTATATTTATACTAGTGTATATATATAGGTTTCTGTCTGACGAAATGTCAGACCTTAACGGATGGGATGTAAGAGCAGGCATCTTGGGATGCTGTCTGCTATGACTGGCTATGCCACTGGTTATCCAGGGGCCCGGGACATGCATTAACCGTTTGTTTCCAACGCAAATTTGTCATTAACATCACTTCACGCTTGTCAAATCTGCGTTTCACCACTCTTTGACGTTGGTTTAAATGTCAACTATCAAAGCTTGGTTCCAAGGGTGAAGCGAATGTATCTAAAAGAGATCCAGATGGATAATTTCAAGTCATTCAAGGGCAAAATGAACGTGCCCCTTATCGAAGGTTATACCGCTATTACTGGACCCAATGGCTCCGGTAAATCCAATCTTTCTGATGCCATACTTTTTGTTCTGGGACCCAGAAGCTCCAAGGCAATTCGTGCTGGTCGCCTTACAGATCTAATTTTCAATGGAGGCAAGGATGGTTCACCTTCACAGTTTACCAAAGTTTCCCTGGTTTTTGACAATATGGATAGGATATTACCCATTGACAGTGATATTGTAAAATTGACCAGACATGTGAAGCGCAACCGAACTGCAAAAGCAGATTATACCAGCAGTTTCTATGTTAATGAGAAAAGATCATCACTGGGTGATTTTGATTCTATTCTTTCTCATGCCAAGATTTCAGCAGATGGATACAACCTTGTCCAGCAGGGTGATGTTACAAGAATAGTGGAGATGGGGCCGAAAGAACGGCGTGGAATCCTTGATGACATAGCTGGCATAAGCCGCTTTGATGCTGATATCGAGTCAGCAGAGACGGATAAGGCAGAGGCCGAAGATAATCTAGACCGCATTGGCATAATTCTTGGCGAGCTTAGAAATCAGATCAAGCAGCTGGAAAAGGACCGAGCAGGTGCGATGAAATACCGGGAACAGAAAGAGAAACTGGAACTGGCAAAAGCTCAATTGGAGTATAAACGGAAGGAAAGCCTTGAAAATGAGATTACCGGTCTCCAGAGTGAGGTTGCAAAACGTGATGTTGATATTGCCAGACTGGGAGAAAACAAGAATGACATGAAAGACAAACTATCTCTCATAATAAAGGAGCTTGAAGCTGCCGAGAAGGAAATTGAAGAAAAAAGTTCAGCCGAATCTGTAGAATTGCGGAAGAATCTCGATAACTTAAAAGTTGAAGTAGCTAGATGTCAAGATTCCATTGAAAATTCAAAATCAACCATTGATGAGGTAAAGGATCAGAAGAAGCTGCGTATGGGTGATGTCAAGAAGCTTGAGAAGGAACTTGAAGCTCTAAAGGTCGAGAAGGCTGATACCGAGAAAAAGCATAAAATATCTAGCTCGGAACTTGAGAAGGCTAGAAAAGAATTTGATGCTGCGGAAAAGAAGCTTGTTGGCTCAGATTCCAGCCCATTACAGAAAGAAGTAATGGACCTGAAGACACGGGTTGATGAACTGGACGAGAAGGTTCGAACCCTGGCTGTTGAGAATGATCGGCTGGCAGACAAAGAGTCCAGACTTGAAGGAAATCTTGATACTCTTGAGGAAAAGATCAAGGGAATAGAATTTCAGCTCAATGATGCAGACTGGCGGCTCAAGGAACTCAAGAGCGATGGAAAGAAATCTGGTAAGACGCTGGAAGATCTACAGAAAAAGTTCTTTGCCAAGCGAAAAGAAGAAGAAGAATTAACGCGCCAATCAATGGAACTGGAGGTTGCCATAAAGAGCCTCACAAGAGATTATAATCAACTTAAGGCGGAAACCGATGCTGCGAAATCTGTTGAACGGGGATACAGCAATGCGGTGAATGCAGTAATCGAAGCCAGGAACAAGGGGGAACTCAAGGGCATTCATGGCACTGTGGCTGAACTCGTTAACCTGGATAAGAAGTATGAGACCGCATTATCCACAACGGCCGGTGGAAGAATGCAGGCTATAATTGTCAATGACGATGCTTGTGCAGAAAAGGCAATCAAATTTCTTAAAACTAAAAAAGCAGGCAGGGCAATGTTCCTGCCACTGACCAAAATGTTACCACAACGGCCCAGGGGAAAGGCCATGTTGGCTGTGAAAGGCTCATTGGGTTTTGCCATTGATCTTGTTAAATTTGATGAGAAGTATCGGAATGCTTTCGGTTATGTTTTGGGCGACACTGTTGTAGTTCAAAATCTTGAAGAGGCCAGGGAACGCATGGGCGGTGTCCGGTTGGTTACACTGGATGGCGAACTGGTTGAGGCCTCTGGAGCAATGATTGGCGGCATGAAAGAACGCAGTCTCATGAAGCTGGGTACCGCAGACCGCGGCCAACTTGATATTGTTGCCGAAAATCTGCGAAAGGCAACCCTGAATGCAGACAAGTTGAGTGAGAAATTGGCCGGAGTGAAGGAAGAAGTCCTTGAGCTGGAAAAGCTGGTGAAGGAAGCCGGATTTTCTGACACATCTGGCTCACCTATTATTGATACACTTGAAACCCAGAAGAAGGAATTCAAGGCAAGCCTGGATAAACTCAAAAATGACCTGAAGGAAATGAAGACAGAACTGGTCAATACCATAAAGCTGAAGGAAAATGCCCAGAGTGACCTTAAAAAATTCTCCACCGAGTTGGAGAACCTGAACAGCAAGAAACAGGCCAAAGAGAAAGAATTACTGGCCAATGCTTCAAGGGAAATTGGAAAGGCAATGAAGGAATTGCAGGGCAAAATTAGTCAACTTACCAGGGAAGATGCGGAACTTTCAGCATCATTGCGGGGCTTCGAGGGTAGATCCAGCATTTTAGGGGACCGGGCAAAAGAAGTTAATGATTATCTAAATTCATTTGAAAAGAAGATCAAGGAAAATCAAGATAATATTAAAGAAAAAGAGAACTCACTTGTCAAATATGAAACCGAGCTAAAGGCCATGCAAAAAATTGAAGATTCAATGGGCAAGGAGCTGGCAACAATCCGGAAAAAACGTGATGACGTTTACAAGGCCAA
>JAGLQM010000074.1 GCA_023136815.1 Thermoplasmata archaeon | reverse complement strand
ACCATTCCTCAAACTTTGCGTTCGCCACCGGCATCCTAATTGGTAAAGTTCAGATACACTTCATCACCATACTGGGTATGTTTACCAAGAACCACAATTCTATGCAGGCCATTCTCAAATATTGTAGTGTCAATCTCGTAATGGTAAATTTCATATTCTAGGCCAGTTAGCTCTTCTCCAGTTGTACCATTTAAGGTTCCCGCACCATAAGGATTTCCGTCAACAAAGATGTATGTTGGATTTGAACAATAACATACGCTGATATGAGATGTAATATTAATGACCCCACTGACGTTTGTATTATTGGCTGGCTCAACTATTTTTGTGTTGGTCGCTTTGTAGAAGTTATTTGGGTCAGTGGATGGGATTCTGTCTCCTTGTGTGATATGTCCATCTTCTGCATCGATATTGAAGCCATATGAGGTTCCATTTTCAGTTTTTACTGTAGCTCGCCAGATTGGGTAAGCAATTGGATTTCCATTCTGATAGTAAACAGACTCCCAAACCTGCAATTTTACATCTGTCACATTACTTGGTGAAGTATAAATCTGAATTCTCTCGTACAAAAGACTGCCTACCTCGTCGCTGTCAAGAAATATAGTTCTAGGTGGTATTCCATAGAGCTCTGACGGAATCCAACCAATTCCTCCTTGAGCATATACTTTCTTGCAGGTTCCATCTGAGTAAACATGAACTGTTGAAAATAGGAATCCTCCACTGTTTTCATCAATCTCCCAGAAGGTATACCTCCATTCGTCACTAAGTCCATCAAAATTAGGTGTTGTGTTTCCTTGATATATGCCTTTGAGTGCATATTTATCACTTGTAAAATTATAACAATTCATACAAGTGTGTAATCCTTGCAAAGCAGTAATTTCATCAGGAAAGACTACCTCATCAAATCCGCCTTTTTCTTGGTAGAAATAATAAATTGCCGAGGCTGAAACAATACTGGCTACAATGATTATGGCTAATATCTTCTTCCCGACCATCAAAACGAAATTGTCATGGCCAGTATATAAACAGATTGGTACACCTGCTTGTAACCTACCCATCCACCAGCGTCTTCAAAACCGCCGGGACCGCCCCAATGGCAGTTGCAGTTTCCATGGAATAGCCTTTTCCACTTATGTCCAGATGATATTTTCCAATTTTAAAAATTTCTTTTGGCAGACCATGTGGACCGAGTCCAAATAATAGTAAAATCGATTGGCCGCGTTTGACCATGCCAGCCAATTCTTTCGGGGTAATGGATTTTGAGGCATCCGGCTTCCTGGTGGTGACAATAACCTCTCCAAATTGCGGGGGAAATCCCTTATTTGGTTTGTCAAATATTGAAAATCTTCCGGCTTTTGCCAGTTCTATGAGATATTGTCCGCCGTCGCCGATACTGGTGGTTGTGGAAAGCCAGTCAACTATTTCCTGGGGTGTTCTCATCTCTTGCTCGTATGGAAACCCGAAGGTTACCAGGTTGCAGTCAAAGGTCAATGCCACCGGGCCGGAACGTGCCAGCACCCTGCGATGTGCTTCCCTGAACTTCTTTGGGTCATATGTATTGTAAAGGCCTATTGTCATTCTTCCAGGCATGCTTTTCCATATAGACAACCCTCAAATAATATTTCCGACTATACCGGACTGATGAGTGCAAAGATAATTGACGGCAAAGCAATCTCAAATCAGGTAATGGAAGACCTGAAGCCCAGGATAGCCAGTCTCAAGGAGAAAGGCATAATACCCGGTCTTACCGTCATCATCGTGGGAAAAGACCCTGCCTCAATGTCCTATATCAAGAGCAAGGGAAAGGCCTGCGAGAGGCTGGGCATTGGCTCAGAGACAATAATGCTAAAGGAAAATACACCTCAAAATGAC
Source organism: Thermoplasmata archaeon (assembly GCA_023136815.1). Lineage (GTDB taxonomy): Archaea > Thermoplasmatota > Thermoplasmata > SG8-5 > SG8-5 > JAGLQM01. The sequence continues at coordinate 2,514 of JAGLQM010000074.1, read as the reverse complement.
CTCCTGGCTATAATAGAAAATCTCAACCTGAACCCCAGGGTCCACGGCATTCTTGTTCAGCTTCCACTGCCTGATCAGATTGATGATGATTTAGTTCTGGAATCCATAAGCCCTGCCAAGGATGTTGACGGGTTTTCACCAGTAAACATGGGAAAGCTCATTGCAGGCCAGGATTGTTTTGTTCCTGCAACGCCCAATGGTGTCATGGAGATGTTTTCTCGTTCCAATATCGACCCGGAAGGAAAGCATGTGGTCATAATTGGCAGAAGCAATATTGTTGGAAAGCCAATGGCTGCCCTGCTCATGCAAAAGAAAAAAGGAGCAAATGCCACTGTCACGCTCTGCCATTCCCGTACAAAGAACATCCCAGATATAACCAGGCAGGCTGATATTCTCATAGCCGCCATAGGACAACCGAACTTCGTAACTGCGGAAATGGTAAGGCCCGGGGCAGTTGTCATAGACATTGGCATAAACCGGGTGGACGATGATTCCAGAGAACGCGGCTACAGAATAGTTGGAGATGTGGATTTTGAGGCAGTGAAGGAAGTTGCCAGCGCCATTACTCCTGTTCCTGGGGGTGTGGGCCGAATGACAATTGCCATGCTCATGAAAAATACAGTTCAGGCGTGTGAGAATTCCCTGAGCCAGTAATACTCAACTATAACTTTTTAAACCCCCAACACTATGTACCATCGGGGTACTTAATGGCTGATGATTTGCGTCTAAAAGTTGTGGCTAGCAGCATCGATGGAAAAGGAATCGCAAAGCTGGATAGCGACAGTTTTTCCAGTCTCAATTTAAGCGATGGCATGAAGATAATTGTCACATACGGTGCAAAATCAAAAGAGATGGAAGCCAAGCAGGATTTGATATACAAAGAATCAACAGCCAGGCTCATGAAATTTGATATGGATTTTCTCAGAATAGAAGAAGGCATGAAAGTAATAATCACCAAAAAGAACAGCCCAAAATCCGCATCGAAACCAGCTCCAAAGGGAAAGAAAGGAAAGAAAGCAAAGGCCAAGGGAAAGGCAGCGTCTCTGGATTCATTTTGATTAATAAAATGCACTATCTTATGAGCATTATCAAACATATTTTATATACTTGAATATACATCACATCATTAACCAGGTGTTGTGTCTGCAAAATAATAGTAATATAGTTCTGCTTGGCGATTCTGCCGTTGGGAAGACCAGTCTTATCAGCAGATTTGATGCTGGCTTGTTTGGATCAGACTATAATCCCACAATTGGAAAGAAGGTTACGGAGAAAGAAATCTTCATGGACATTGGCGGCAAACCATATCAAATGAACTTCATGATATGGGACATTATCGGGCAAAAAGGGTACAAATACAGCCAGACAACATCTTTTTACAATGCCAAAGGGGCAATAATGGTCTCTGACCTCACCAGAAAAGAGACATTAGCCAGCATAATGAGTTACTGGATTCCCCTGGTTCTGCGGGTCATAGGGCCAGTTCCAATGATCTTCCTGGGAAACAAGTCAGACCTTCTGGAAGAGAAAGAATATGGGCTCCAAGAAATTGAGATGCTGGCCGGAAGCTGCAAGGCCTTTGGAATCGGCCGGAATGCCCATGTGGTAAGTGCCAAGACAGGTGAGAACGTTGAAGCGGCATTTGAAGATCTGGCCCAATTGCTTATGACAAACCATGTGCCAGTAAAACTCGGTGTTGACCTGAGGCTAATGGACAAGACCGAGGTTAATTCAGTGAAGGATGCATTGGACCACATAATGGCAGACTTTGCAGACCAGTTCGGGAAGATGGAATATGCCACCCCATTCCTGCAGCATCAGCTTACAATATCCCGGGTAGATTTGGATGACCCTGACAGGGACTCAGTTAAGCGGTTCATTGATAATCTGGCAATGGCTGAAGGTCTGTACAAGGAAGCTTTCAAATCTGAGGAAAATCAAAAGAAAAGACATATGATTCTCATGCATGTCAGGAATTGATATTCAGATTGGGAATTCCCACGAAAGATTATTGTATTGATTAATCTATTTCATATGTTATGGGTGAAGAGAAGCTGAATCGCATTGCCATTATTAAATCAATATTCAGGCCTACCTGGGGAAAGCTTCTGGCCTTCACGCTTTTATTCCTTCTAGTGATAGTTCTTCCCATCTACCCGGTCCAGGCCACAGTTTCAACATATCAATATTCAGAATCCGGGCAGTATATTGAACCAGATATTTTGAGCCAGCATATTGAATACTCCAGAGAATCACTCATTCTGGTACTCATGAATGACTTTGAATGGTTCGAAACAGAGATTGTAATGGGTTCTGGCCTTATGATATCTGAATTAATTGAATACGAATATACAGCAGATGTCAGTCTAGCCATTCCGATTTACTTGCCATTGACTGTACTGGCCTTTATCATTGGCTGCTTTCTTGGAGAGTTATATAATTGGAGCAAGAAGGATAAGGATTCATACGAGCGAGATGTTCATCTGTGGAAACCTGTGAAGGAAAGTTAAAATT
>JAGLQM010000073.1 GCA_023136815.1 Thermoplasmata archaeon | reverse complement strand
TCGTATTTTGCAAGGGCTTGTAAATCATCATAGACATTCTTGTAATTCCTCTGAAGATTATCTGCAAGCTTCTTTATTGATGGAATTTCATTGTTCATGAGATACTCCAAAAGTTCCGCTCTCCTGGGTGAGAGAACCTCAAAAACATCAGCATCCTCAACGATTATATTATCTTGGAACCCTGCTCCCTGCGATAGATATTTCCAAAGAACGTACTCGGACATTCTTTCCGGTGATGTGCATTTGGAAATGAGAACCTTCTGGTTGAGTGATGCCAGTGAGCCGTACTTCTTTTCCCATTTCTTAATCATATCCTGAATATCGGTCTTTTTTCTCTTTTTGATGATTCTTACTTTCATACATACGTCCTGATTGCTTCAATCAGGCCTCCTTGAACAATTTTTGTTCCCGGTTCCTCAATTTTCACTGGAAATGGCATATCTCGAACAATTCCGATTTGATTTATACTCATTGTTCTCGATACCCCCCTAAAGCTGTGAAAGATCCATGGTCAAAAGATTCTTTCTAAATATCCTTATGAGTTTCAGAACCTCATCCATGTTCTTTTCGTTGCAAGCTTTCTGCTCGACCAGAACACCGCCGCCATCAAACTTATCCACATGAGGTTGTCTATCCCAGTTGTCCCATTTCACATATGGCGTCCAGTCCCTTCCCTTGGTGCGCACAAAATAGGTGTGGCTATAGAAACGAATTTTGCCAACTTCCTCCACAAGTATACTCTCCAGAAGCTCGTTCTTGTGCACCCAAGTCCTCTGCCTGGTGATGTTCATCAATGGTAAAAGACAATTAACTATATTATAAATTATGATTCAATCATCCACTATTCGGCTCTGTTATTCAATAACATCAATAATCAGTTGCCAGCACCCTCTATTCGAATAATAGGATATCTGGCCTGTGGCATTTATCATGTCCCAATCGTCATAATCTGTCGTTAAATCCACATCAAATACCATACACTCCAAAGAATAGGATTGATTATCATACTGCTGATACAAGGTGAAACTGGTTCCGATGAGGTCACCGTCAGAACGTATGGCTGTGATGTCCATTATACTGCCATTTGTTTGAATAATCATGCCATCGAACATTTCTATGGAATCCATGACCATCCAGAGGTCATAAGATGTGTTGGCTGGCTCGGAGATTACAATCAAATCCTGGGCACTGGCAATGGATATTTCAGTTTCTTCCTGATATAGAATGACCTCACCAGTGACCTGAATAATTGTACCTGGAGTTAGGTTACCCTCCCATGATTCATATGCGTTTGAAGGGAAGAATACTTTAATTTCTGCCAGTGTTTCAAAATTGCATATTTTGAAAGAAGAGGAGCCATCGGATAATGTCCGGGCAGAAGTAATAGTACCATTGGTTGTGATTATCTTTCCAACATAGTCATTGTTTATGTTCTCCAATTCTACCTGAACTGGCTTGATTGTGGTTGAATAAGCAAAAAGAGACAGTACCCCAATGAGTGCCAATGTGATTACAGTAATCAACAGCCTTCTATTATCTAACATTCTCTCTCCTTGCTCGTGATAATCAGGATCTTTTTCCCATGATTTCCAGCAGTTTTTCTTCCAACACCTTAGACGGAATATCTGGCAGCGATATAAGGGTGGTTTTTCCTACCCTACCTTTACCTGACTGGCCCAGTCCGATTAAACCCTGATCTCCAAGGGTCTGCAAATATTCCCAGAACTGCGTATGAGCCCTGGGTTGATTCTCATATTCCTCAGACACCAGAGCATATGCATTTTCAGCTTCTCCGGTGGTGACGAATGATTTGTTTTTCATTATCCTGGCTATTCCCAGCAAAGCATACTGTTTCTGCTGGCCCAGAGAGATTAGTTTGCTTTCCGTCACAACAGAATAGGTCATTGCTTTTGCAGCCCGAACATGGTCAGGCCCAACTTCCTCCAGGTCTTCCTCATTGGCAATTCGGCCAGCATTCTCAAGAAGCTCGATGGCGAATCTGGCATCCCCGAATTCTGATGATATGTCGGCAATGAAATGCATCAATTCATCCTCAACGGTTCCGGGAAAGAAGGCAAGGTCGACTCTTTGACTAATAATATCTTTCAGTTCGTCACTGGAATATTTATCCAGCATTATCTGATTTGTGCGCTTGAGCGTGGAAAGAGTGGCAGCATCCAGAAATCCATTCACCGGCTGCTGCGAAATAAGAATTACCGAGAGGCTGTGTTTGGAGCCTGTAACCCGTTCCTCGTCGAACCTGGAGAGGCTGTAAAGTAAATCTGGCCCTGACTTTTTTATTAAAACATTGATTTCATCCAGAACAACCACAAGGTGGATGCTGTCCTTCACCAGGTGTTTTCGAAGTATCTCCAGCATTTCGGTTGTGGAAAACCCCCGATCTGGAAAGCCTGGCTGGAACCGTTCGAGAATTTTCAGCATGACACTTGAGGGGGTATTTCGAGATCTGCAGTTAACAATGGCATATTCCATTCTCTGACCTTTCTCTTTCACCCACTCCTGAAAATCCAGGCAGAAACGTTTTGACAGAGAGGATTTACCGGTTCCCACTGAGCCGGTAATCACCATTCTCTGATTCGTACCGGATTCCACTGAAGACTTCAGAACCGAGAAGATTTTATTCATTGGCCCGTCCCTGTGGACAAGTGTCTCTGGGACATAATCAAAATCAAGCTTCTTGAAATCCGAAATGATGTTCTGAGACCTCTCCTCAAACCCAGCCATGCGTCCTGTATTCCAAATCCACATGATAATGTTTTTCCTATCATACTCGTAGCATGATATATATCAACAATCCAATCTGCCACCCAATGGTTGCGACAGGCCCATATTGGCAGCGGTATAAAGGAACTTAGAGAACTCTTGTAGTATGCTGTAACCAATATTACACATCTATGAATAGCTGAACGCACCTACAAATCAAAAGCAGGCGTTCGACAATGGTTCCTATTTTTGACATTTTAAGCATAACTCACAATCAAAAAGAGGTGTTTCGCAGATTTGACAAGCGTAAATGTGGCTTAACTGTCAAATTTGCGATAGTTCGATAGCAAACATCAACAGAATAAGAACCATACTGCTCAAAGCAAAAAACAAGCAATTGTTGAATACGGAGAAAAATTATCAAAATATTTAGTATTTGACTCAATATTTCAACAATCAAATATTAGCAGAAATATTGACATGCCGCAATCACACATGAGTTAAAGAAACGATTGCGGAAATACTGCCCTGGCTGCAATCACACATACGTAAAATAAACACCCTGCGGAGCGCAAGTTATTTATATCACCGAAAACTAGTTATCACAGGGCAGAGAGAAAATAAAAAGAAGGCGATAATATGGCAATAATGACCAAGACAACAACAAACAGCGAATTCGTGACACTGACGGTCGATGACCTTAGTAGAGCAATCAGGAACAGCATCAAGAACGAGAGAAGGAACATGCCCGAGGAGGAAGCCAGGCAAATGGCCCAGCATGTAATGAACTTCTTTGGATACAGCGAGAGAATAATAGACAATATTCTTGAACCAGAGGACAGGGACGCTTTCTATATGCTGGAGGATTCTGGACTGCTCACAACAGAGAGGGAAGAAACAACATTGTATGATGGAAGGGAGTGGAGAATCCATTACTGGCTATTCAAGAAGAATAAGGTTCTGGAACTGGTGAAGTCTACTGGAATAAATCATGACCCGGTAACCGAAGATGCAATGTCTGTCTACGAGGAAATGCCAGAAGAGGTCTGGCGGGTCAGTGAAAACGATTGATTACAGTATTAAATATACATATCTCGAACAAATGTTATTATTTATCTTACACGTTTGTTCTTGATTTTTTCTTGGTCCTTCTAATTTCAGAGCCACATATTGGACAATCTGGCTGCTTTTTCTCATAATATTTTCCGCAGCCCTTGCAGCGATATGTCCAGATTATTATTTCCCGGATTCCAGCCATGTCTGTTTTATAGGGAATTTTCAGAACACTAGCCACATTCTGTACCGAATAATCATCGCTGATCAGGGTGGCTTTGAGATGTAATGCCAGTGCCAGAACCTCCATATCTGTCTTCGAGAGAGATTCGAAATCTCCCGTTGACCTTGCCGTCCCCTCAACTTCTTTCATGGAATCATCATCTGGCTCCATTACCTTGATTGCTGTTTCCTGAAGAATCTCAAGGTTCCTTCCCTGGCGGCCCAGTCTCACTTCATTGATAACACTGGATGTGGTAAACCATTCATCCCCTGCAAAGGTCATCCCCGAACGAATTGCCGTTGCATCCAGAACATATGCCATGAATCCCACATGACCTATAGAGTAAAAACATTCCGTTGGGAGCACTTAATTTTTATTTAGTTA
>JAGLQM010000072.1 GCA_023136815.1 Thermoplasmata archaeon | reverse complement strand
GGCTTTGGGAAGTCACTGGCTCTTTCAGTCTCGCCTTCAACAGACATAATATGTGATTCCAATGCTGGCGGCTATTTCGCACCATACATGAAATTTGCCGGATTCGATGCAGTCCAGGTTCATGGAAAGGCAGACGAGGATGTCATCGTTCTCATTGATGGCATTGAAGGTAAAGTAAGAATAGAAACAGCACCTGGCGAGGAAACCAATTCTCACGTTTTGGCAGAGCAATTGACTCACTTATACGCTTTCGAGGACACCGAGAAAGCCAAGCAGGGCGTGGCAGTGGTTTCTGCAGGAACAGGAGCAGAAAACAGCTACTGGGGCTGCCTGAATATTTCATTTTACGACATCAGAAGAAAGGTTGCCAGACTGAAGCAGCATGGCCGCGGCGGTCTTGGAACTGTTCTAAGACATAAGAAAATTAAAGCTCTGGTTTCAAGAATAGGCGAATTTGATGCAACAACCAATGATGCAGTGGATTTGGACAAGATTGCCGAGATTGGAGCAAATTATCACAAGGAGATGCGAGATCTGGACCGAGAGCAGTGCAATATGCGAACTGTGGGAACTGGCCATCTTGTGGAAATCATGGACGCCTATGACTTATTACCAACAGAAAATTACAGATTCGGCAAGCATCCCAAGGCTCCAAAAATTTTCTCGCCGCATTTCTACAAACTCTGGACTCAGGTAATTCCAGACGGATGCTGGTACGGCTGCACAATGGCATGCGCAAAAGCTGCTGACGGCTACACTGTCATGACCGGGCCTTACAAGGGTCACAAGGTAACTGTAGATGGCCCAGAATATGAAACTCTGGGCTGCTCATCAAATATGAGCATCTGGGATCCACTCTGGGTGCTGGAATTTAACTTCTACTGCGACACTTACGGCCTGGACACAATATCCAGTGGCACGGCAATCGCCTTCTACATGGAGATGTATGAATATGGTATTCTCAACAAGGAAAGATGCGGCGGCCTGGAACTTTGCTTCGGAAACGCAGATGCCATGATGGAGCTACTTCACAGAATGGCGGCTGGTGACGATAATGAGTTCATCAAGGTTGCTGGAAAGGGTGCCCGGAGAATGAAGGACTGGCTCAAGGCAAAAGGCTGGGGCGATCCACAGCTCATTGAAGATTGTGGAATGGAATCCAAGGGCCTGGAATACTCCGAATATGTGACTAAAGAAAGTCTGGCAATGCAGGGCGGTTACGGATTAACCCTGAAAGGACCGCAGCATGACGAAGCCTGGTTAATCTTCATGGACATGGTGAACAATCAGATACCAACATTCGCAGACAAGGCTGAAGCACTTCATTACTTCCCAATGTGGAGGACATGGTTCGGACTGAATGGGTTGTGTAAACTTCCATGGAATGATGTTGAACCAGCCGATAACGCAGAAACCAGTGAGCCAGCAAAGGTTCCGGGCCATGTTCAGAATTATGTGGAAATTCAGAATGCCATCACTGGCTGGAACGTTACCAAGGAAGATTTAATCCTCCAGAGCGAAAGATGCTATAACTGGCAGCGCGCCATGAATGTCTGGATGGGCCGCGGTCGACGAAAGGACGACTGGATCCCCTACAGGTCAATGGGCCCAGTTACCAGGCTGGAGTATGTTTCCAGGCAGGAAATGTACGATAAGCAGCTTGTTGAGAAGCAGGGCTTGCCAGCAGACAGCATCGAGGCCATGAGCATCGAAGACAGAATGAAGGCCATGTATGATTTCCGCCAGAATCAATATCAGAAACTGGCCGACGCCGTATACATCCGCAGAGGTTGGACCCACAATGGAGTTCCAACGCCCCAGAAGATGATTGCTCTAGGATTCGGTGACGAAGCAAAGATGCTGGAAATGCTTCAGCAGAAGATTGATGAGGATGAAGCCGCTGGACTCAATAATTGGGGCGGGGATTATAGCCCTGGTGAGGAGCCGCCAACCAGTGACATGAAATACTGGGAAAAATGGTGACTGAAGCTAGTTGGCCATTTGACAATTACGCCGAAAATTCAGCATCTCTTTGCGGTTCATTTTGATACCATGTAATGAACTGACTGTCCATTCTCAGTCTTGAATATCTTTCCGAGGAACTTCTCAATTGTCTGAACATTGGTTCTTGCATGTCCAGTTAATTCCCTTGCCGAACATCGGCCCCCGGCAATGGCCAGATATGGCAGAAGCTGGTCAGATGCATAAATATCCACACTTTCCTGGCCATCAATCTCGGCCAGCAGGTTTATGGCTGCTTCCTTCCCAACATTCTCGGCTGGTTTTCCTTTTTCTCCCAGGGAACTTGCCCCCAAAATTGTCTGGCTGTCGGTTGCCGCAAGTACAATTCCAACTCCCTGGCTCGGCCCGTTTTCCCTATACTGAATTTGAATTTTTGCTTCAGGTAGAACTTCAAGTGCCGAAGCCCTAACTCTCTCGGCAATTTTTATGGGCAAGCCAGTAGTATTCACAATGCCAGTAATTTCAGGTTCAGAAAGGGATTCAAGCTTTAAGGGCTGCAAATTTCCAGTAGATTTTATGCTGGCTGTGACTTTTCCGCCTCCTGGCGGATAATATCCGCGCTGCTCAATGTCCAGGTTGCATTTTAGCCCTATTTTTTCCAGCATAGGAAACAGCACCAGTGTGTAATAATCAGTAGGCGGTGACCATTTTACATCCGTGCCTCCAGTGAGTCGAATTATGGATTCTCCTTCAATGCAGGCCAGTACTGGTAATATGGTTTGCATAACAAGTGTAACACTACCAGCGGTTCCCACATCAATGGAGTATTCGCCATGCTTTATCTTGCCAGGTTGAAATTCCACAAGCTTTGAACCAAGTTCCGCATCTTTCACTTCAGCCTGGCAAATCTGACTTATTAAATTCAAGCCAGTTAAATGCTGTCTGGCTAATCCTGGCTTTGGCCTATTGGCTCTTATATTCCGAATTGTGACTGATTTTCCTGTAATTGCCGAGAAAGCCAGTGAAGTTCTGAACATCTGACCTCCCCCCTCTCCTTTTGAACCATCAATCATGACCGGTTCAATGCACAAAACAAATCACCATCTCTTTGCCCTGGGGGCCTCCAACATAGTAAACATCCCATGAATCCAAGTATTCCTGAAATTCTGCCTGCTCAAAGTGAATGCGCCCAAGTGGATAGAATTGCGCCCCGCCATCAGTCCAGTACCAGGAAGCCATGACTATTTTCTCTTGTCCAAGTTCGTCATGACTCATTCTCCATGCTCCTGTTCGATCGGCCTGGATATTGTAATAAGGTCCTATGATATCACAGTATCTTTGGTCACTGTAAATGCTGGATATGTTATGAGCTTCGGCCCATTCCATTGCTTCAAGCTCATATTCATGGGTTATTTCCTGAACATCAAATGCCTCTTCATTATTGTAGGCCAGTGGTAACGATGCCGCACAGAAAATAATAAAAATTATCATGCCAAATGCTGGCAATGCCCTGAACATTTTATTCTTCCTGGACCAGACCACTGTCATTTTAAAAATCCAGGCCATGCCAGTACCAACAACTATGGCCAGAGGTATGTCAATGAAATTATAGCTGCGATAAACCATCATGAATCCGAAGACATCTAGAGACCTGAGCATTGAGAATAGAATTACAGTGAGTGGAGCCATGAACATGCCCACCAGAAGGTATCTCCTGGGGAATCTAGAGTATCTGAGTATATTGAATCCAATGAGTCCCAAAACGGTAAGAATCAGGTAGGGAAATATAAGGTTCAGAAAAAAATCAGAAGTTAGCTGTGCTCCTGTGAATATGCGCAGTTTTGAGTTTGCCAGCAAAATTCCAATTCCAATAACCAGTACTAGCACCTTTTCATCGAATATGCTCCCCTGTTTCATTGTATTCTCATCATCCTTTCCAATGAAAAACCAGGGCTTTGTCTGAACTGTTATTGAAAGAAGTCTGGCAAACACTGCCATGATAATAGCAACGCTAGCTAACAGAACAATATCATTCATGTTGGACACCCGAGAAAAGAATTCCATGTTTACTGCTTGATAGTATACAAATGATATCAGCAAAATTCCTGGTCCTGTAACAATATCTAAAATTAATTCCTTCCAGGATCTAATATGCTCTTCCGAGCGTCTGAAAGAAGTACCCACAAGGGCGAAGGAAAGGGCCAGAATAACCATTAATGTAGTTAAATGGTGGGTGAATGGCAGTATTACCAGGGTCAATATGAGTCCAATTCTGAACCTCCAGTCTCTACGCTTTGAGAATAGATAGAAAATAAAGCACAGAAGAACAATAGCTAATAGCTGTTTCATTGCAGCAGTTGTCACATAAACAAAGAGCCCGGATAGTGCAGCAAATAGCCCTGCTGAAAATGCAGCTATATTATTGCTAGTAAGTTCTCTGGTCAACATATAAATGAATAGTACG
>JAGLQM010000071.1 GCA_023136815.1 Thermoplasmata archaeon | reverse complement strand
TATTGAGATGTATTTCCCCGCATCCACTGTAGTAAACAGTACCACCGAGATAATAATCAATGTAACAGATGACCATGAGATTGTCTCAGCTCAATTATTCTTCAATGGAACCGAGGATGGCTGTTTCACCCTCCTCACGCTTTCAAAGCTCGAAAATGGGACTTACAAGGGCATTCTACCGCCACAGAATCTTAGCGGCGATATTCAGATATATGCAAGAGCAAGTGACGGAGCTAATATCCATGAGTGCCAGATATTCTCAATACCTGTAATCAATCTGCCGCCGAAGATTCAGCATATTGGGGTGGGATCAGCACCGGTTGGAGAAAATGTGGCAATGGTTGCACAGGTTAATGATGATCTACATGTGGAAAATGTTATTCTTTCCTGGAGGCCAATAGATGAAATCCTGTATTCTAATCTGACAATGAATCAAACAGTATTTGGAACCTATAGGGCAGATTTATCCTTCGAGGATGCGGTGATTATCCAGTATTATATTACAGCCTTCGACGCAGAGAATTCAACAGCTTGGCCAGATGGGCCGAACCATGAGATAAGTATAATGGACCTGGAATCACCGATTATCATTCATGAGCCATTGCTTCAGTTCAATGTCAGTTCAACTTCTATATTCTCTGCCAGTGTTTCTGATAATCAGCAGGTTTCTTCTGTAATTCTATGGTACAAAAATGCTTCGGTCAGCACATTTTTCAGTGCCTCAATGTCTCCTGTCTCCAATCACCTGGACACCTATTCAGTGGTTCTGGGACCGCAGCCAGAAGGAAATTTCACCTATTATATCGAGGCATCCGATGGCACAAACTGTGCTGAAACTCTGTATTATACCCTAGAGGTTGTTGATAGCTCTGGAACTGACTGGGTATCCCTTATCATGCTGATAATTGTCATGATTTTACTGGCGATTGCGGCAATATTGATTCTTCTGTTCCGCCGCAGGAAACCTATTAAACAAGGAGTCAATCCTCCTGAAAAGTGATACCATGCGCTCTTCGGAAGAATTTAATGACTGGTATGTCGAGATAGTGGAGAAAGCAGGCCTTACAGACAAGCGTTATCCCATAAAGGGAATGAATGTCTGGACTGGCTATGGCTGGAAGGCAATGCGCCTTATTGATACTTACATGCGTCAGGAGCTAGACGATACAGGCCATGATGAGGTTTGCTTTCCACTGCTGATACCAAAGAATGAATTTCAGAAAGAAGAAGATCACATAAAGGGTTTTAGCGCAGAGGTTTACTGGGTCACCCATGCAGGTGAGAATAAGCTGGACATTCCGCTACTTCTCAGGCCTACCAGTGAAACCGCAATGTATCCCATGTTCTCGCTCTGGATACGTTCTCATGCTGATTTGCCGTTGAAAACATACCAGCTGGTGAATGTTTTCCGTTACGAAACAAAGCAAACAAGAGCCTTTATTCGCATGCGCGAAATTCATTTCTTCGAGGCCCATACTTGCCATGTTGATTTTGAGGATGCTGAACGCCAGATTGCAGAGAATCTGGAGATCATGAAAAAACTGGCCAAGAAATTATGCTTGCCCTATGTACTGTGCAAGAGGCCAGATTGGGACAAATTTGCCGGAGCATTTTACACCATTGGAATTGACTCTCTTATGCCCACTGGCCGCACGCTTCAGATGGGCAGCATTCACCAATACAAGGAGAATTTCTCCAGGCCATATGACATAAAGTACGAAGATGACAATGGCCAGCATCAGTATGTACATCAGACAACATACGGCATGAGCGAGCGTATTCTTGGTGCGTTAATTTCCATTCACAATGACGAGAAGGGAATCATTCTGCCTCCTGATATTGCGCCAACCCAGATAGTTATAATTCCAATTATTTCAAAGCAAGAACCCGAAGTTGTGACCAATAAATGCCAGGAAATATTTGCCCAGCTAAAGCAGGCTGGTTTCCGCGTTCATCTTGATGATAGAGATTTAAGGCCAGGCAACAAATACTATGATTGGGAACTTAAAGGTGTTCCTCTGAGAATCGAACTCGGTGCAAGGGATATCCAGAATGGCGTAATCACAATAGCCAGGCGTGATACCGGAGACAAAAGCCAGATTCCATTTGATAATATCATCGAAGGCATAAGAGAGTCGCTTCTTGCAATCCAGTCTGACCTGCTCACCAGGGCACAAAAACAGCATGATGAATCAATTTTCGAGATAACTGACATATCTGAAGCTAAACCAGGAATTAATGTCATGAATTGGTGCGGAGAAGAGGACTGCGGTCTTCAGGTGGAAAATGCCACTGATATGGCAGTTCTTGGTATTCCAGTAGAGGTTGAACCAAAATCCGGCAACTGTATTGTTTGCGGCAAACCCACTGAAATACTAATTTATGTTGCCAAAACATACTGAAATTGATCGGTGAACGATTTCTGGTCCTTAATGGTCAACAATAGATGAATTATTATCTTTCTTTGGTTGAGTAAAGAAGAATGCCAACTAACCCAAATCCACATAGAATCACCGTAACTGCATACATTCCCAGATTTTCCCTTGCAAAGAAGTTCCAGGAACCATACATGAGACCCCATGAGATATAGATTATTAGGCCCAGAGCTAGGAATGCTGAGTAGATACCCAACATGTATTTCTTTGGGATTTCAACCTGATTCTTTTCTGGCATCCTCCCGTGCATTATGGAATTTATATAAAATACTTATGCTGTGAAATAACCCAAAAGGATTTATTACTGGCCACATTACCATACTGTGAAGAGTAGATGCCTCATGAGAGATGGAAAAACTTTATCCAAACTGAAAGTGGCCGAGTTGAAAGAGCTGGCTGCAAATCTCAATTTATCATTTAGTGATAAGGAAAATAAGTCTGAACTTATCACGATTATTGAAAAGGCAGCTCATATTAAATTGAAATCACTTAAAGTTGGGGAGTTGAAAGACTTTGCTGGTGATTTCGAGATTGAGCTGGGTGAGGCAAAAAAGAAAGATGATCTTGTTGAGGTCATTCGGTCTGCCCTGACCTCTGAATCAGTTATTGTTCTTCTTGATGCTGGCCAGCCAGAAATTAACTTGGAAGAAATTGGTGAAGAGTTGGTTGAAGTAGAAAAGGATATTGAAGAAGTGGTTCATAAACTTGAAGCCAGTTCTGCTCCGGACATGGCAGATATCTATGATATTGACCAGAAATTGACCGATGTTGTGAAGCAGGACATGGACTTAACAAATGTGGCCAGTATGCTTGACATGGGCCGCATTAAGTTTCTTGACAGGAAATACGTGGAGAGCATGACAATGCTCATGGAGGCAGGAAAGGCCTGCCAGTTATTATATGATAATTACAAGGATGTTACACATGCTTTTATGATTCTATCTGCTGAAAAGATACTTGAGGTATGCAGGCAGGCCGAGTTAAATGATGAAAAAGCGGCTGATCTGCTTATTCATGCCAAGAGGTCCTTCCCGAAAGGCGGAAAAAAGACAGAGGAGGCTATCCATGCTCTTGTGGAACTGGCTAATGCAGTCTATCGGGAAGAGATTATCTATCTGGAGAATAGAATGGCACATGTGGAACCATTGATAAATGCAATGCGTGTTCAAGGTGTAGATGTTTTCAATGCGGAGAGGTATCTTCACAGAGCAAGGGAAGCATTCCTGATTGGAGAACTGGCCAATGTCAATGAACATCTTGACAAGGCGCAGTACACTGCCGAGGAGTCCAAGGATGTCTGGATAAACGAAATATTCAATGATATCCCAAGAGTTGAATCAATAATTAAACAGGCCAGCGATCTGGGGGCCGACACGACAGATGCTGAAAAACATCTGGATCAGGCAAAAATTGCATTTGAAAATGAGGATTATTCCCTCTGTTCCGAGCTGAAGAAGCTGGCAGAGCGCAAGGCCATGGAGAGCCAGCATTCACAAATACGAAAAGCGGCACAACTCGAACGTGAAAAATTGGGTGATGCCGATAAGATATTGACAACTATTTCTCCCCTGGTTCGGGAAGCTGACGCATACGGCATAAACACCCAGGAAATTAACCTCTCAATAAGCAGTGCCAGGAACGCATTAATAAATAATGATTATGTTAATGCACTTACTTATGCCCGGGAAGCAGAATCACAGTCCAAGCCAATCTGGACCCAGATCAGGGCACAGCGTGCTGCCATACTATCCAGCGGCCAGCCATTGAAGCTATGTCAAACTTGCAATGCTCCGGGTATTACTGTTCTGCAGAATGGAAAGGCAGTTTGTGTAAATTGTGGGATGGTATATGATGTCCGGGTGCGTGGTGCGCCGACAGATAATAAGAAAAAGAAGAAAAAGAGCTGGAATCCGCTGAAGTGACACTATTGGCCGATTAGGATATTCATCTGCTGTTAACAAATATTTTACTGCCGCAGATAGCTGAACGCCAGATTTTCGCAAACCACACTTGGTTCCTATTTTTGACA
>JAGLQM010000070.1 GCA_023136815.1 Thermoplasmata archaeon | reverse complement strand
TTTTCCCGAGGAAGGAGATTTAGTAGTCTGTACGGTAAAGAGCGTGCGGAATTTTGGCGCATTTGTTGAATTAGAGGAATACCCAGACAAGGAAGGTTTCATCCATGTGGCGGAAATCGCCACTGGCTGGGTCAAGCGCATGAGTGACTATGTTCGTGATGGCCAGCGTATTGTCTGTAAAGTCATGAAGGTGGAGGTGGCCAAGGGCCATATTGATCTTAGTCTGAAGAAGGTCAATGCTCACCAGAAGCGGGAAAAAATTCAGGACTGGAAGAACGAACAAAAAGCAGTCAAGCTCATTGAGATAGTGTCCGAGAACCTGGATATGACCGTGGAGGAGTTTCGCAAGAAGCACAGCCCCAAGATAATAGAAGAGTTCGGAGGCCATTATATTGCATTCGAGGAAGCCGCTGCCGAGGGCCAGCTTCCAAAGAAATTCAAGGGCAACTGGTGCGATGTGTTCGTGAAGGTCGCCCAGGAGAATGTAACAATTCCAATGGCCAGGATAGA
Source organism: Thermoplasmata archaeon (assembly GCA_023136815.1). Lineage (GTDB taxonomy): Archaea > Thermoplasmatota > Thermoplasmata > SG8-5 > SG8-5 > JAGLQM01. Next base: position 3,964 of record JAGLQM010000070.1, on the reverse strand, counting down.
TGGCATAATTGAGATAACATGCCCCGGTTCCGAAGGAATCGAGCAAATAAAGAAGGCACTCATGGCTGCCGAGAAGCTCAGTGATGGGGATGCAAAAATTACTGTTCAGTACCTTGGAGCACCCAAATACCGTATAATTGTTCAGGAAGATGAGTTCAAGGCCGCCGAAGAACTCATACGCAAGGCTGCTGGCAAGGCTATTTCCGAAATAGAAAAAGTAGGCGGCAAAGGTGCATTCGAGAGGGGTTCTTGAATGGGCCAGAGGATGGCCAGGTGCATGGGCTGCGGCTCTTACACCCTGAAGGAAACCTGCCCAAATTGCAAGGATAATACCGCAACACCGCATCCTCCTAAATTTTCACCTGAAGACCGTTATGGAAAGTACCGCCGCCAGTTGAAGGCAATAGCAAAGGAGGAGTAACATGGAAGACATCATTATCAAGTATTATGAAGAGCCAAAGCTGAACAAACCAGTTTTAGTTGAGGGATTGCCAGGCGTCGGAAATGTAGGTAAGCTGGCTGCAGAACATCTGGTCAGCAAGCTCAAAGCCAAAAAATTCGCCAGTATATTCTCAAAGCATTTTCCACCTCAGGTGCTTATCGGTGAGGATGGCGTTATTCGACTTGTATCAAATGACCTCTACTATTATAAATCAAAAAAAGGGCAGGATTTAATAATCCTTTCTGGAGATTATCAGGGCACATCACAGGAGGGCCAGTATGACCTTTCCTATGAAGTTCTTGATATTCTGGAAAAATACGGTGGAAACATGATTTACACCCTGGGTGGTTGGAGCGTCGGCAAAATCATCGCTGAGCCAAGGGTTCTGGGGGCAGCATCTTCCCTGGAGTTTGTGGAGAAACTTAAAGCAGCAGGTGTAGAATTCTCCAAGGACGAGCCAGCTGGCGGAATAGTAGGCGCCGCAGGTCTTTTACTTGGTCTCGGCCAAATAAGGGACATGGAAGCGGCTTGCCTGATGGGCGAAACTTCAGGATATTTCTCGGACCCGAGAAGTGCCCAGACGATTCTGGCCGTGCTTGGAAAAATGCTTGATATTAAGATTGATTTCAAAGAGCTTGAAGAGCATGCAAAAGAGATAGATGATCTAACCTCAAAGCTCAATGAGATAAAGCCTCCTATGGAACCGTCAGGGGACGAGCTCAAGTACATTGGATAATTTTCACAAAATGTTGTTAGGATCTAGGAGACAGTGTATTTGTCAGCCTCTTTTTTCCTAGCCTCTGTAGCGGGCTCCGATTTCTTCCTCTATCTGGTCAATGTATTCGGAGATGTCTACCCCATACTGCCTGGCCACAATAAGTGCCGCAACCTCCACATCAATATTCATGCGATCCTGGGTCAGGTTCACCGCAGAAATGACCTCCTTGCTTGGCATGTCCTTTTCGGTTGATATTTGGTCCACAATTTTGAGGAAAATGCCCTTTGGTTTCACAGAGGACTGGAGCAGTTCTATTGCAGGGGCATAGCCCTTTGGAATCTCCACTCCTTTGTAATCGAATGTTGGCTTTACCTTCTCACCATCCAGAACCAGTAGTTTGTTTTCCATACTGATATCAAGGAATTTCTGAGCTTCTTTTGGGGTAAACCATCGAAGATCCAGTGATGCAGCAAAGACAAACTCCTTTTCAGTTAACGATGATTTTCCTTTTTTCCGGAAAAGTTGTGCCAGTGCTACTTCAATCTCGCTCATTCTGTTTCTCCCTCTTTTCTAGAGGTATCTATCGAACAGTTTTCTGTGCTATTTGTCTTCATTGTTCTCGACACCTCCCATATTTCTAAAATCTCTGATTAAACCGGCCACGCTGATTTCCTCCAGAAACGGATAATCATCAGGAATCACATGGGCTGAAACATTGACATTTTTAAAAAGCTCTGTCAAACTTGTTAGGATATTCAAGTCCACGGGAGTTTTATTCCGGTGACTTCCCAGGTCCATGAAAATGATCGTATCAAGGCCTTTAAAATCTTTGACAATTTCAGCCAGCGAGTCAACATCCATATCTGAAATATTTTTGTCAGGACTTATTATCCCACTATCATAATCAATTGAAAATATGATTTTATCAGAAAGTTCAGCAGCCTCCTCCAGTTCGTCCAGGCTCCGAATTGATTTTGTGCCTATAACTACGTATTCAGCATCATTGACAAAAAGGTCCATCATATCATCAATATCTTGCGTGCCAGCATCCAACCAGATGTCCTTGTAAGCCGCAATTTTTTTGATTGTGCCAAGGTTTGGAGAACTGCGCTCCAGGCCATCAATATCGAATATAAAAATTTCTTCTCCAGGAAGTTCCTGAATAACATTGACCGGACTTCTAAACAGCCCATTTCCGGTACGAAGATATTGATACATACCGTGCTCAACCACGGCTATGTGGTTATGCATGATGGATATGGCAGGAATGAACTTCATGGGACTGCTGATGCGACTCGGCATAATAAAATATTCTAAGTTTGAGTACGAATTTGACATTAACATTAGATTTTGGATAAAAATTAAAAAGGAGCTGATTGCGCAGCTCCATTATTGTTCGGTTTCGAATATCAACCAAATTTTATCAAGATTTGACCTATTATTGACATTTAAGAATTCCAGTCAAAAATGGGTATGTCCAAGTTTGATACATAGAATTTCAATCATCTGTCAAACTTAGATTTCTACCAACTGGCAAAGGCTTGTGACCTCTCGGTCGCCTTCCAGTATCTGGCCTATCTTGTCTACATTTGCTATGAGGCTTACGAACTCTCTTCCGTCCTGAGACTTGTAGCGTTCAGCCTTTGCAAAAGCCTCAGCGTCGATGCTCAAATTCAGAGCACCGCCTTTTCGGCTTTTTCTCACATAGCCAACAAGCTGCGATTCTTTCATTTTTTATACCTCCGTTTCTTTGTTATGCCACCGGCAACGGGGGCTCGGTAGCAACTCAACTATGGGTGGAACATATATAAGGCATAACAGGGGGTCACCGAAACTGAGTTATTTTTATTCCCAACTATTAAATATATTAATTAATATGTCTATTTCGGGACGCACTTGTGCACCCCCTGGGTGCAATTAATGTTTAAGAATATTTGAAACAGTAATACACAAGAGTGCACTGGTATGGTGTCCAATGGACATCCGAGGATGGGAATGGAAGTAGATGCTTTCAGCTTCCTGGCAGATATTGCCTTGATGATGATTATGGCCCTTATTCTGGGCTACGCAGCTAATAGGTTAGGACAGCCGGCCATGCTAGGTTATCTTTTTGCAGGTATGATTATCGGCCCATACAGTTGGAGCCAGCTCATCAATAATATGGAAGAAATAGAGGCACTGGCCAGTGTGGGTGTCTCACTTCTGCTTTTCATGGTAGGTCTTGAGTTTAGCCCGAAAAAACTGAAGGATATTTGGAGGCCGTCTGCAATATCTGGCACCTTCGAAATGCTCATGATGTTCCTTCTCGGTACGGTTGCAGGTCTACTTCTTGGCTGGACCCTGATAGAAGCGGTTTTCCTGGGAACCATGTTGATGATTTCTAGCACCATAATTATCATCAAAGTATTATCAGAGACTGGACAAATGGACACACTTCACGGCCGCCTGCTTGTTGGCAGGCTCATTGTCGAGGACATTGGTGCTATAGTAGTTATCACAGCACTTACCAGCCTTGTTTCAAAAGAAACATCACTGATTGCCAGAGTATTGCCAGTCATTCTTGGAGTAATCTTCCTTGTTATTACAATCCTGGTTGGACGCAGGGTATTCCCAAAAATAATCGAGAGTGTGAGCAAGGCCCACTCAAAGGAATTGTTCCTGCTGGCCATATTTGGAATCTGCATTGGAGTTTCGGTTCTTTCCCAGGCATTCGGATTATCTCTGGCCCTTGGTGCTTTCATGGCAGGTATTATCCTCTCGGAAAGCGACCATCATCTTGACATAATGAGCCAGATTAAGCCGCT
>JAGLQM010000007.1 GCA_023136815.1 Thermoplasmata archaeon | reverse complement strand
AAATGTCAAATTTGGGCAGTATTTAAGGCCTGGTAGTTTACGTGAAATTGTCTAACCAATTATGTTTTTGATTTGGCTAACTCTTGTTCACGAAGGACCTTGCGCTTGGTCTTTCCACTCTGGGTCTTTGGCAAGCTATCGACAAATTCAATGGCACGAGGATATTCATATGCAGCGATTGTCTTCTTGCAATGATCCTTGATTGAGGCAGCCAGTTCATCACTTGGCTCATGTTCTGGATTCAGAACAATGAAACTCTTCACAATTACGCCTCTGATGTGGTCTGGAGATGCCACAGCAGCGGATTCCAACACTGCTGGATGCTTGTTCACCGCACTCTCAACATCAAAGGGCGATACACGGTAGCCAGCAGTCATTATAAGATCATCACCGCGACCTGCGAACCAGTAATATCCATCCTCATCTATGTAAAGTGTGTCGCCTGTAAGGAACCAGCCATTCTTGAAGGCCTCTGCTGTCTTATCGGGCTTGTTCCAGTATTCCTTCATAAGGCCAGGGTCATCCTGCCGGACCGCCAGTGTACCTTCTTCTCTTGGACCCAGTGGTTTTCCGAACTCATCTACGATGGCGCAAACATGGCCTGGCTGTGGTTTTCCACATGAGCCTGGCTTTATGCTCATGTCCCTTATATTGGACAGATAGACCATGCATTCGGTCATCCCGATCCCATCCAATATGTCAATGCCAAGAAGGCGCTTCCAATCGGTCACCACCTCTGGATTCAGTGGCTCTCCTGCTGAAATGCAATGCCTCAGAGAGCTAAGGTCCCACTTGTTCTCGAATCCTTCCAGTTGAAGGAACATTCTGTAGCAGGTTGGAACGGAAGCTAAATTGGTAATCTTATGCTTCTGGATTAGCTCGAACCACTTCTCCGGGCTGAACCTTCCGTCATAAATGAAACTGGTCATTCCATGACGCCAGGCATAGAGGAATCCGTTGCCCAGAGGAAAAATCCAGTTCAGATCGCCAGTATGTCCAAGGATATCTCCATCCTGATAGTTATTCCAGTAATATGCATCTGGATCATTTCCAATGGCCCATCTCTGTAAATGAACTGCGCCCTTTGGGTTGCCAGTTGTTCCTGATGTGTAACAGAAGAATGCCATGTCCTCCGAGCTGGTTGGTTCGGGAGTGAGATCAGGAGATGCCTGACTCATCAATTCCTCGAATGAGATATGCTCCTTGCCAGACTCTCCTACAACAATAATGTGCTCTAGTGTTGGACAGTTGGATTTTATTTCATCAATTGCAGAAACGTAGTCAGGCACAGAAATGGCCATCTTTGCCTCTGAATCCACAATACGATATTCCACCTCAGTGGGTTTGAACATGCATGATGAAGGTATTGGAACTGCCCCTATCTTCAGGCCGCCCAGAAAGGCCATCTGGAACTCAGGAATATTTGGAAGTCTAATTAAAAAACGGTCACCTTTCTTCAATCCCAGACTGCGCAGCACATTGCCAAATTTGTCACTTTCTTCTTTCATCTGGGCAAATGTGTACTTTTTTACATCACCTGCCTCATTCTCCCAAATGAGTGCGAGCTTGTCACCTTTGCCAGCAGCCACATGTTTGTCAACACAATCCACACCCATGTTAAACTGTTCTGGAACATTCCATTTCCATTCCTTGTATTCCTTGTCATAATCAAAGCCAGTCATAATCTCACCATATATTGATATTCAGTGAGAATGGAATCATATATAATTAAGATTTCGAAACTTATCAGGTGCATCAATCAAAAATAATCTTTTCGGCGGTCCTGCCAACATCGTCCCTATTTTTCTTATCGCAGGCCACTACCACTGCCCAGCGGGATATTTTCTTTTGCTGGATTGCCTTGGAAAATGGTGTTAATTTGGAAAGGTTTTTGAGTCTTTCACCGGATAATACTTTAATATCTGCCCTGCCAATTCTTGGCTCTGAAAGCAGAAGGTCTGGCTCAGGTAAATCAATAATAATTGCCCCCTCTTTCAACCCTAGACGCTGAATTATAGCCTTCTCAATCTTTGGCCATTCCTTGTTCTGGGTTATCTCCATGAGCCTGGCCTGTTCTTCCTCGGAGAGTTCTACCACTCGCTTGCCAAATGCTGCCTTGTAAAGCACCCGATATTTCAGGCGCTGAACTATCTCTCTCTGCAATCCTCCAAGGCCATAAAGCCAGCCCATTAACTCGGCATCATCCATCTTCTGAATTGTCATTGCACTTTCTCTGTCCAGGGCCTTTTCTACGGCTTTTACAAGCATGAGTTCTGCAATGCGGCAGGTCTTGTGGAAATATACCGAAGAATACATGAGGCTTCGAGCAACCAGCATTCCCTCAACTGCGCTTAGCCCTTTTTCCTGCACTACCAGATCATTGTTATGGATTGTGAGTGTTTGAAGTAATCTAGCCAGATCAATAGTCCCGTGGGCAACCCCTGTATAATGGGAATCTCTGAGCAAGTAATCTATCTGGTCGCAGTCAATTGACCCGTGAATCAGATGATAAAGGTAATTTTTCTCATTGAAAAAACCTTGGCCATTATGTTCGTATAGGCCATTTTCCTTGGTTTTCCCCTCGCCACATACAAGGTCTGCTATCTTACTGGGATCCTGTCCAAATTCTCTCAAAATGTCTGGTATTGTTGTTTGTCCGGGAATTATCTGAGTGTCTGAATCAGATACCATTCTGGCCTTGCCCCGAATCACGTCTTTAGTAAGGTCCATATGGTCCATATTGGCATTTTCGTGAAGAATAGCTTCCAGGGTATGTGAATACGGTCCATGGCCCAGATCATGAAGTAGAGCGGCATAGGAAACCATGTCTGCTTCTTCCTTCTCCAGTCCAAGGGCATGAGTTACTTTCTGGGCTATGTGATAGGTTCCCATGACATGTTCCAGTCTGGTATGGTTGGCCCCTGGGAAAACAATGTTTGAGAGACCAAGCTGGCGTATTCCGCCCAACCGACGTATCTCAGGCGTGCCAATTAATTTACTAGCACATGGGTCAAGTGTGATACTGCCGTGTACTGTATCATGGATTATGATTCGTTTTGACATGATAATTTCTCATATAGTCAAATATATTATAAAAAGGAAAGGGAGCACAGTTACGGCCTGTAGGGCGGCCATAACTGTGATTATCAAATCAGAGTTCGAATTTCTTCAATTCAAGCACTGGCTTACCCAGCGGCAGAACCTCAAACCCAGCCATGGTCTTTAGTACAATGGCTGCAGAGGCATAGAAGCCGCTAACTGCCACAGCCAGCTCCATTATTCCCGACAGCATTGCAGGGCCGCCGCCGAATATCTGGAACAAGAGTGCTGCCAGTAGCAAGTCGATAAACACGAATATTACCAGAAATGCCTTGTTAATTGATGCTGCAGCATAGGTCATGTATATGCTGAATATCAGATAACCAAGAATGGCGAACCCGAATTGCTCTATGCTGTATCCGAAGTACCATGTCATTCCAACTGCGAACCAGAATAGTCCGAATGCACCGAAGGCCGTTGCTGCAAAGATATTATCTCTCTTGAACTCAATTCCCGAGGCCAAAATCTGAGCAAATGCTCCTAAAAAAAGAACCCAGGGCAGAAGCCCGGCAGTTCCTTCAGTCAGTCCAAGTTTCTCTGAAGATGCAACCAGTGTTGCCATCGCAAGCCCGAAGATACCAAGGGGAGCAGGGTCGGCCAGTCTTATTTTTGTTTCGTTTACGATTCCCATCATTATTCCTCCTATTTTATTTGAAATAGGTGTTTCTCGAACCGTTCCAGGTTCTCGATTCCTCCAATTGAGGCTATCTGTATTTTTTCCATATCAGACAGAAACTATCCAACAATTTTATTCTGAGGGATAGATTATTTAGCGCGATTTCATCACAGTATAAATACTTTCCCTGCCAAACTTGGATTGTGTGAGACTGTACCTTGCTTCCTTGAATATGCCAACCAGGGTGGTCAAATCTGTGTTTCTCCTAACTTTTCCAATCGTGTAAACTATATATGATAAAGTTAGGATACAGGTGCATGAAGGAAGATATTGACATAGCCAGGGAAGTGAAATTACAGCCAATTGAGGACATAGGTGCAAAAATCGGCCTTGATGATTTACTTTTGCCATTTGGCTGCAACAAGGCCAAGGTTGCTGTGGACCAGATGAGTCTCTCAAAAAGAAATGGAAAAATGATTCTGGTCACTGCCATGAGTCCCACTCCAGCCGGAGAAGGAAAAACAACAATGGCTATTGGTCTGTCAATGGCTCTAAACCGCCTGGGCAAGAATACGGTTGTTGGCTTGCGCGAACCATCTCTTGGTCCGGTATTCGGAATCAAGGGCGGTGCAGCAGGCGGCGGATACAGCCAGGTACTTCCAATGGAGGACATCAACCTTCATTTTACTGGGGATTTGCATGCAATAACTTCGGCGCATAATCTTCTTTCAACTCTCATCAATAATAGCATGCATTTTGATAATAATTTTAATTTAGATTCTCGCAGAATAGACTGGCCAAGGGTCATAGACATGAATGACCGCTCGCTGAGACATGTTGTTGTTGGTCTGGGCGGCAGAAAGAGCGGAATGATTGACGAAGAACACTTCGATATTACCGCGGCCTCGGAAGTAATGGCCATTCTCTGCCTCTGCAAAAATCCATCTGAACTCAAGGAAATGCTGGGCAATGCCCTTGTGGGCTTCGGAGTAAATGGAGATCCAGTTTATTGCAGAGACCTGAATGCTGCTGGCCCAATGACCGTACTCCTGAAGGACGCAATCAAGCCAAATCTTGTCCAGACAATAGATGGTGACCCGGCAATCATTCATGGTGGACCATTCGCAAACATCGCCCATGGAACTTCATCATTAATAGCAGCCAGACTCGGGCTTCATCTTGCAGATTACTATGTGACTGAAGCAGGTTTTGGTGCTGACCTGGGTGCAGAAAAATTCTTTGATATATTTAGTAGAAAATCAGAATTACCAATAGCTGCAGTGGTCATTGTAGCCACCATCAAGGCACTGAAGTATCATGGCGGCATCAAAAAGAAGGAACTGGGCAAGGAAAATGTTCAAGCCGTGGAAAAAGGCTTTGTGAACCTTCAGAGGCATATTGAGAACATTCAGGGTTTCGGATGGAAGCCAGTTGTCTGTCTCAATGTTCATGGAAATGATACTGAAACCGAGAAGAAACGCATAATCGAACTCTGCCAGAGCTATGGTACAGAATGCATTGAAACCGAGGCTCATGCCAAGGGTTCTGAAGGAAGCATTGAACTTGCCAAGGCAGTTCTGTCAAATATCGACGATAAAATGCCCAATTATGCTTATCCGCTTGATATTGGAATAAAGGAAAAAATAGAAATGCTGTCCAAGAAAATTTACCGGGCTGAAAGTGTTACGTATTCTCCAACAGCCAAGAAATATATTAAACGCTGGGAGGAGCTGGGATACCGTGATTTGCCGCTTTGCCTTGCCAAGACCCAGTATTCGTTCTCAGATAACAAAAGACTAATAGGCGCACCAGAAGGCTTTGAAGTTCATATTCGAGAGGTCAAACTTTCTGCCGGAGCAGGTTTCATAATTCCAATCGCAGGTGAAATAATGAGAATGCCAGGACTTCCGCGTCACCCCGCAGCCGAGAAAATTGATATGGATGATGACGGTAATGTGGTTGGCTTATTCTAAATTTCAGGAGCTAGAGTATAGCTGTTAGGGTGCTTGCAATACGTTTCAGGCTGGCTTTTGAAAAGCCAGCATCTACCTAGGCCCCCTTACATCCTAACTTTGACCGTTAGGTGTACGAACAACGACTGTTCGTTGTGAGTAGGCTGAGAACCGAAGGTTTTCAGCTGTATTTAGGGGCTGGTAGTTTACGCATACAGAATAGCATTACTACGCTTGCCAACCTCACTGATTATGCCCATACGTCGCATTGTGTAGGTAATCGCTCCAGCATGACGATGAGTGCATCCAAGCTTCTGAGCCAGGTCCTTATTTGTGAAGGGCAGACCAAGGTCCTTCGGCAGAAGATTCTTAAAATCACTGTACGAACCCAGCATAATCCTATCCACAATCTCGATCAGCCCGCGGTCATAAACATACCATCCTTTCCACTTTTTTCTTTTCGAGTCCTGGCGGCGGATAACCTCCTCTCTGGTCATTAGAATTTCAAAAGTCAGATTCGGATGCATTACCAAACCTCTGATATAAACAAGTTCTTTGAAGATGTCTATAGCCCTGCCCTTCTTTGGTGACTTTCTCCTTCTAAGTTCCTTTCCTTCGGAGTCCTGCCAGATTATTATCCTCTCCACTGCTATTGGATGGACCAGATGTACCGGATAATATCCCAGGAGGTAAGTGAGCTTCTTCCTAATTGCTCCGAAATTCTGCGTTTGAATTTCAATTATCAGCCCGTCCCTGAAAATATCCGCTACAAACCCATCCACTGGGTTTTCAATTTTGTCGCCAGGCTGGGCTAGAAAGTTCTTTATGTCGGCATGGAGGCCTTTTTCCGAGAGTGTTCCGATGATTGGAGATTTCACGAATGTATAATGTACCATCCATATTTGAATTGTCACAACGTAAATTTGATATTTAAGCCGCATTTACATTTGTCAAATCTACGCATACTAATTTTTGATTGCGTCATTATAGTGTCAAAAATAGGTTACAATGACAGCAAGAGAAGGATACTGAGTTCATGCGGCATCTGACATTGTTATGGCAGATGTTCATAATAAAATGGAAGAATTTTTCCTGTGGTGGAGACACAATAGCAATATAACGTAAATATCAGGGGAAAAGCCTTTTAAACAACTTTGCATGGGAACCCTGGGGTAAATATGTCCAGGGCTACTTTGAAATTAAAACCGTGTAAGGTAACAATGGGAAAGCCCTTTGAAACCAACAGTAAAAGGTTATGCCCAGTTTATGAAAAAATTAAAGAAATCCTGGTGGCCAGAGGCTGGGAGCAGAAAGCCTTTCATGCCTCGAAGGTGCCCCAGGGAGATATGTGTTTTTTCAAGTTTGAAGGCATTGAAAATGTTCTGGAAAATAAAGGAGAGGAGTTTATTCTTTTTTCCATAGGTGTGAACATTGAGGGCCTGAACAAGGCATCTGGCAGCACATGTATAGTCAATATCACCATGGAATCCTATAATCCAAAGAACAAGTTTGTCACCATAAATCATCCGTTTGAAAATAAGATAATGGCCTTACTTGAGGAACATATCCAGGACTGAACATCGGATGATTTCCAGTAATCTTTTGTATCTCTTTCAACCCTGCATATCTCTTGTTCATGATTGGCCGGGATGATTGCTAACTTTCTCTTGCTGCCATATATTCTAGATTTGACATACATGATAATGGTTTACTGAACATGTCTCACCTAACTCGGAAACCATACCTGGTTTTCGTTAGAATTAATTTTATTCATCCGTATTTAAGGCCTGATAGTTTACGGGTCTGTTATAAATGAATCTGTGCCGCCCATATAAATAATCGAATCTGTTGGTAAATTGTACACCTCAATGCTATAGGAAGTATCTGGTTCCAGGCCATATAGTGTTATTTTGTCTCCTGGACTTACATTACCGCCAGCAATATTGAAATCCGTATATTCGGCACTGGCTCCGGATGGTCTATTGACCCAATTCATGCTGACAGTGGTTGAGGATGCATCATCTGTCCAAAGAATATAGCCAGCATCAGACCCACCTTCCTGAACTCTTATTTGTAAATCAGTTGGTGCCACATCTTCGCTAAAGTAACCAAAGGTTAGCTCACCTGATGTGGAAGAGGTTGCTTCCATGCCGTTCCAGGAACCCACTGGAGTAGAAACACTGGCACTGGCACTACCAAAACCAATGACCACAACATATAGAACGGCAGCCAGTATCACTGTCACGATGATTATGATTACTATTATCAAGGCTACAATACCCAGTGCCTTTCCAACATCATTGTCTGGCGATGGTCTTTGAGGTGGGCCATAGGGAATTGGCTGATAATACTGTCCAATATCTCCACTACATTGGCTACAGTTGACGTTCTCATCTGTTTTCTGGGCTCCGCAATATCTACAAAATGCCATATTCTCTCCTCCAAGGATAATCTTCTTGTGAATATTTAAAGATAGTCTATTATTGGCTTAGCCTTTGTTTTATCTCATCCTCGGAGATACTTTCAGCTTCTTTCCAGAACCATCTTCTAACTTCCTCAATGCTGGCCTCCATGTCCTCTGGCTTAATGAATATCAAATTTTCAAGGTGTTTCACCACATCTTCTGGCAAATCATAATATACATATCTGGCAGCATAATTGAATCTCTGGGGACAGTGCTTCATGCGCAGAACCTCAACCAGCGGCCGATATGTCTGGCCCAGATAGAAAAACATTGCCTCAATATGATTGCCCCTGTTGGTTTCCTTCATTGGCATGATGTGAAAAATCTCTCGAAAAGGTTCTTCAGCGTCTCCAGCCGTCCCATTATGGCCTTTGCATGGGTCTCTGGATCTATCTTTGCCTCCACTACCTGGCCTTTCTTGTCAAAGCATATTTGCGGAATGCCGTGAGTTGCCCAGGTATCGAATTTATCTGCTTCGGTGCTCTCTTTCATGATTGCCAAATCAATCAATAAAAATGGGCTTGCATCTTTCAGCTTATAAAAACATTGAGAATGACCGTGCCAGGTTGGTTCTGGCAGACGGAACTTTGCTGTTATTTTGGTGAGGCTGGCTAGTGTTTCATTCACGATCTTGAACACATCTTCCACATGATCATCGTCTACAATTCCTTGAACATCAATGTCTGACCATGAATCTGCCCTGCTAAAGCCCACTGCCCCACCTTCCCAGAAGGCATGAACATAATCCAGAGGCTCCAGGGCCTCAACAAGCGCATTTAATACAGTATCGCGGTCAAGTGTCATGAACTACTGATTGAATTACTGGAATATATATTTCACCGGTCGGGAATCTTAATAACTGAATAATATCTGCCAGTCCTGGTGAGATAATGCCTTCTGAAAAACAGAGATGTGCCTGGGCCAGTGGCGATCCTCTTTACGAAAAATACCATGACACTGAATGGGGAAAGCCCCTGAAAGATGACGACCAGTTATTTGAATTTCTGATACTGGAATGTTTCCAGGCAGGCCTCAGCTGGATTACTATCTTGCGGAAACGGGAGAATTTCAGAAATGCATTTTCAGGATTTGATGCCAGAAAGATTGCCAAATATACCCAGAAAGATATTGACCGGCTCATGCAGGACGCTGGAATTGTCCGTAATAAACGGAAGATATCGGCTGCCATATCCAATGCAAAGGCGTTCCTGAAGGTCCAGAAGGAGTTCGGCAGCTTCAGTGATTTTCTGTGGGGATTTGTTGACGACAAACCCATTGTTAACAAGTGGAAGGACATGAGCCAGATACCGGCCAAGACTGAGCTTGCAGAGGTCATATCCAAGGAAATGAAAAAATGCGGCTTCAGATTTGTAGGGCCAACCATCATCTACGCCCACATGCAGGCGACTGGCATGGTGAATGACCATGTTGTCGGATGCTTTAGATGGATGGAATGTGTTGAATAGCAACGTGTCAAAAATAGTATGAAACTGGAATTAATTGCACCCTGCGGTATGAACTGGCAACTATTCTGTTAATCTAGAAACGCCAGGAGCAAAGTTCCGCTGTCGAAAATTTAAATTTGCGGAGAAAAAACAACGGCGTTCTATCGCCGCCGTGTTTTTTCTCCAGTATCCACAAAATAGCGAACTCTTGTGGATTATTAACAAAATTCCATTGAAAAATCAACCGCCTTCACCGAATGCGTAAGCCATCCCAATGAAATAACATCTGCAAAATCAGCATATCCGGCTATATTATCAGGGTTTATGCCGCCTGAAATTTCTATGATTGCTTCTGGGTGAATATTTCTGATAATTTCAGCAATGCTTTTGGCCTTGTTGGGCTCCATATTGTCCAGCAATATGATATCTGCCTTTTCCTGGGCTGCTTCCTTTGCCCCGGCAACATTAACAACCTCAACTTCTATGACTTTTGACAGGCCGGATTCTCTGGCCTTTCTGACTGCCATGCTCACCGAGCCTACAATTTTTAGATGATTATCTTTAATCAAAATTTGATCGTATAGGCCTTCCCGATGCCGCATGCCACCGCCAATTTCTACGGCGTCCTTTTCGAACTTTCTGAGTCCTGGCGTGGTCTTCCTGGTTGCAGCAATCTTGATGTTAGGGTTCAGGGGCTTGCAAATGTTCACAAGGTTTCTGGTTATGGTAGCTATGCCTGCCAGACGTTGTATAAAATTAAGAGCCAGTCTTTCTGTTTTTAATATTGCAGCGGCACTTCCCTGGAGAACCATCACCGGCTTTCCGTCTATCACGGTCTCGCCATCATTTATCAAAATTTGGACTTCTATACCCTCTTTCTCAAATATCTGGCTGGCAACGGACATTCCGGCAACTACACAATTTTCCTTTGCTATAATATGTGCTTCGATTTTTTCGTCGGAAATAAGTGCCTGGCTGGTTATATCTCCTATGTCAAGCAGATCCTCGACCAGGTATTCGTGGGGTTCCATGACTAGTCATTATGCGGGATGTCTAAAAAGTTTTCCTTGTATTATTACGAAATCTCGTATTCTAACGAATCCGTTACAGAATCAAGTGATTCTGCATGTTACAATTTAGAATTCCCCATCCTCAGGAACAAGTTTTGGCATCTCATCGGTTTCAGTGCTGAACATTACGCCCATATCCTTGAGGACTTCATGGACTTTATCAGCAAAGTATATTGTATCTTCCAGAGATGCATTTTTATCCCAATGGTATACAAAATCATAGTTTCCAGTACATGGCTTGAAGCCAATCATCTGGAGCCGGTCAGCTATTTCTGAGGGAAGGTTTCCCTCGGTGCTGAACATAACTGTCAGGTAGGTTCTCATCAACCGTTAATAGGTTTTCTGAATATTAATATCTTTTCACGGATTGCCGGGAAATTTTATTATCCTGAATAAGATATGCGGCTTCATGAAACCAGAGGTCCATGATTCATGTTTCGTGCACAAGACCGCAGTCATAATTGGTGACATTACCATTGGCAAAAATACTGGCGTATGGCCAAATGCAGTTATCCGGGGAGACCAGAACAGCATTTTTATTGGTGATAATTCAAATGTTCAAGATAATTGTGTCATTCATGTTGATGATGTCAATTCCACAAAAATCGGAAATAATGTTTCGCTGGGTCACGGGGCAGTTGTTCATGGTGCCACAATTGAGAATAATGTCATAGTTGGCATGAAAGCTGTAGTTCTCAATGGTTCAGTTATCGGCCATGGTTCAATAATCGCTGCTGGAGCTTTGGTCAAGGAAGGGGCTGAAATTCCACCAAATAGTTTGGTTGTTGGCGTGCCTGGTAAGATTGTTCGTGAAGGCGACAAATCTCTGGAAGAATATGCGCTAAAAAACGCACAAACCTATGTTGAACTGGCCAAGCGTCATAAAGATGGTGAATTCCAGCAATATTAGTGAATATTATTACCAGATGTGTGGTAATTTAGCACAGCTAATATTTGTGATATTCTGAAAACCTTTATACCTACAGTCTAAATCTCCTGTGAGGTTGATCTTATGTCTCATAAAAGATTGCTAATACCCGGGCCAACAGAGACTCCTGTGGATATTCTCCAGCAGCAGACTAGAAGGCTCATTGGGCACAGGAGCGCGGATTATACAGAACTCTATGTCGGAATAATCGACAAACTGGGAAAGTATTTTGAAACCCAGCAGAATCGAACGGTTTTAACGGCAAGCGGAACTATCTGGATGGACATAACCGCCAGGAATATTGTTAAGAAGAAAGCACTAGCAGGTGTTTGCGGTGCATTTTCCAAAAGAATGTACCAGACAATAGGCGATGCCGGGAAGGAAGTCACACCGCTAAATGTTGAATGGGGAAAAGCCCACAAGCCAGAAGATGTTTTACAAGCACTGGCACAGGATGATTATGATACAGTAGCATTGGTTCACAATGAAACTTCAACCGGTGTTCGAAATCCCATCGCCGAGATAGGCCAGGCAATTAAGAAGGAATATCCGGACATAATGTTCGTTGTTGATGCGGTCTCATCTGCTGGCGGCGATTATCTTGTTCCTGAAAAACTCAATTCTGACCTAATGTTCACCAGCACCCAGAAGTGTTTTGCTGTTCCTCCGGGACTGTCAATGGCATTCTACTCGGATGCTGCTCTGGAGCGGGCCGAAACAATTACTGGCAGGGGCCATTACACGGATCTTCTGGCCATCCACAAATACTGGCTCAAGAAGCAGCAGAACCCAACCACACCAAATATTAGCTTGATGTATGCTCTTAGCTATCAGTTGGACAATATGCTGGCCGAAGGCTCACAAGCCAGATATGAGCGGCATAAAACCATGGCCGAATACACCCGCAACTGGGCAAGGAATAAGATGCAAATGTTCCCAGAGCCAGGCTATGAATCAATCACTGTTTCCACAATTGTCAATACCCTGAACAAGAACATTGGCGAGCTTAACAAGGAACTGGGCAAGCGGAATTACCAGATAGCAAATGGTTATGGAGATTTGAAAGAAAAGACATTCAGAATTGGCCA